>DASVJT010000233.1:0-2432 GCA_036385775.1 archaeon | reverse complement strand
ACCCTGTATAGCTTTTTTGAAGCACCCGTTAACACCCCTGATCTCATCATGGGTCTTCTCCAAGCCGTCTAGCGAAACATAGACGACGCCGTTGACGTATGGTGTAATTTCATCTATCCTTGAATCGAGGAGAGTGCCATTCGTGATGAGACTCGTGTGCAGAGGCAGAGAACGAGAATAAGCAAGAATCTCCACCAAGTCTTTTCTAAGCAGCGGCTCTCCGCCTTCAAACGCTATCGCACAAACACCAGAATCGTAGATCTGCCTAAGAATCGCTTTTTCTTTCTCCAGACTCAAATCTTGGCTGGATCTTTTCCAGAAGGGACACATTTTACACTTGAGGTTGCAGTTGTACGTGAGCTTGTGTCCGCAGAACAGCGGAGCCTTTACGCCCAACGAGTTAGAGATGAGCCCTCGATATATCCTCAGACCTAGTCGCAACGTTTCCCTGTAGGCGCCTGCGTGATTTTCTGTGTTAGTATACTGGGTTGCCGTTCTCATTTTCTAGGTATTGTGTTTGTGGATCTATATTATAAAAACAAGCTTTTTTACTACCCCAAAATGCGTTGTACTATTTTATAACCAAACCACAGGGGGGAGCTTCAGAAACTGACTTAATTTGGCACTAAGCTTGGCTTCTCTAACAAGTAAAACAGAGTCGCTGACTGACCGCCTCAGATTTTGTATTTTTAGCTTCTATTTACATCCACAAGTCGCAGCCTGTATTAGGCTCCGGCTATTGTTCTTAAGTTACGTTTTTCGAGGATTTACTTTTTCAAATGGAGTTGAATTTTCGATACGACGTCGGAAAATAGAAAAAGCAAAGTGCATAGTATATAAGAGAACATGTGCATAAGCAAGGCAACTCTATTTTGGAGGTGAAAAATGATTAGCAAAAAACTCTTTCCCGTTGTTTTGGCAACGTTAGTGATTCTCTCTATCGTCGCAGGATCGACCGCAGCTTTCGCGCAGACGCAAACGACAACGGCGGCACCCGTGAGACAGACTATCATTCAGACCGCAGCTAGCGAGACGGACTTTTCCACACTCGTGGGTCTACTCAAGGCTGCTAACCTTACAGACACGTTGAACGGAACTGCTAATTACACATTGTTTGCGCCGTCAAACGCGGCTTTTGACAAAATCCCGAGCTCAGATCTTGCCACTCTAGCGAATAACACGACCGCCCTTAGGAGAGTGCTGCTTTACCACGTCGTACCGGGTACGCTGTTATCGAAAGATATCAAGGGCAATGGAACGCTTACGACGGCAAACGGACTGTCATTGCCTTACTCCGTCACGAGCACTGCAGTCACAGTTGACAACGCCAGCATAACCAAAACGGATATCAACGCGACAAATGGCGTGATTCACGTCATCGACAGCGTTATGATACCGCCGGCAAACGCGACCGCAGCAGCGACGGCGTCAGCCACGGCGGCCGGAGGATTCCTCGGCTTGCCAGGCTTTGAGGCGTTGTACGCAGTAGCAGGACTGTTGGCCGTTGCGTACGTGGTGATACGACGTCGGAAGTAACGCTTTACTTCAATACGTGAGTCCGGCTGTAGCTGGGCTCGCGCTTTGTTTTTCTCTACGAATTACTGTAACGTTATTTCATAGGAGCGACGCTTATCACGTAAGTTCTAATTAAAATAGGTCGTGTGTTTTAGCAGGGCTGCGGTATAAGTCGTAATAAAACTGAACGTGATCCTGATCGTCGCGTCGCTTACACTTGACATAAAGCTCACATCGTGCGCAGTAAGTCATATACAGTAACAAGATAGCGACCGCGCTAACTGCCTAACCGATGCGTAGAAGGCGAAAGTAACAGTTTGTTACTTGTCTAATCCTCTTAGAGGATACCTAAAAAAAAACGCAAAACTACGACTATGACTATAATCACGATAATAAGCCATACTAAGTCCCAGACGCGCATGTACCTTATCACCTCCTTTGACAGATATCGCCTCTAAATTAATAAATACACCACGATTAGCGCGGCGGTGACTATCAACATACCCATGATAATCACGAACGCTATCAACTCTCTGCGCTGCACCCGCGCCCAACGCCTTTTTGATCGCTTGCTTTCCGTCGCTGGTTCGCGCAATTCGTTGCCGTCGTTTATGTCGTCGGTCATATTATCCCCTCAACGCGAGGCATTTTGGCGCGTTACCGTTCGCCGCATATTTGGCAGTAAACTTAGTAATTTTTGACTTGTCTAGACGCCGCACTTTTTCACCAAAGTGCGATTATTTTAGATTGAATCATATTATACGTTTTCTTTTTGTGGAGCAAATGAGTGCAACCGTTTGTTTACAAAAAAGCCGCAACTGGCGAAGAATCCGAGGGGCGTGGACGCCATAGGCCTGCGAGACGAGATCGAACTCTCACAGCAAAAGGTCGCCAATCTGGAGACGTTGTTGCAGACA
>DASVJT010000232.1:0-5240 GCA_036385775.1 archaeon | reverse complement strand
AGAGTACGCGGCATATGGGCGCAATTCGATGTGGGGTTGGTCAAAAATCAGAAACCCCCTGAGAGTGGCCCTGAACTACTTGGTAATACGCATATCTGGCTTCTTGCCTTCACTGAAGATAAAAAACGCGCTCTATCGTTCAATAGGCGTTAAAGTTGGCAAGAATGTTGCAATCGGTTTGGAAGTCACTTTTGACATCTTTTTTCCTGAATTAATAGAAATCGGGGACAATTCCGTCATTGGATACCACTCTACTCTGCTTTGTCACGAGTTCTTAGTAGATAAATGGAAAAAAGGCCCGGTGAGCATCGGCAAAAATGTTTTGATAGGGGCACATACAACAGTGCTGGCTGGAGTTGTCATTGAAAGTGGTGCTACGGTCTCGGCCTGCTCGCTTGTCAACGCGGACGTCGCAAGAGACGCCCTCGTCGGTGGGGTGCCCGCTAGAGAGATCAGGAGTGAATCCGGGACGTGAGACTTCGTAGCTTAGTGGAAAACACTCCACTTATGATTGCGATTATTGTAATCAACATTGCCGGATCGGTAGTCGGCCTATTCTACTACTGGGATCAGCTCGTATCTGCGAGCCCCTTTGCTTGGGTATTCATACCAGACTGCCCATTGTATACGATGTTAGTTGCCATTGTTCTCGCCGTATATGCGAGCACAAAGCGTAGCTCAGATCTAATCAACTTCATCACAGCCGTCGGATTGGCAAAATATGGTACGTGGACTGTAGTTGTCGTTTTGGGGTTCAGCGCGTTCTATTTTTCTATCGATAGCAGCCTGTACACAGTGCTTGTTCTCATGCATATTGCAATGGCAGCTGAATTCATCCTTCCGCTACTGTTGATACGAAAACTTAAATTTCGCGTACCCGCCGTTGCCCTTGTATGGTTTCTTGCAAACGATTTCGCCGACTACTTTTTAGGCACACACCCACCCGTCCCAACAAGCGAAATTTCGCAGATAGCTGCATTTACTTTCCTGTTCACGCCGCTTTTCATAATAATAGCTTACTGTACAACTAGATTTTTAAATAATAGCAAAACACATAAAAGCCCATAGCGGGGGTTGCCAAGCCAGGTCAAAGGCGCAGGGCTTAGGACTACACGATGTGAGTAAGGAACCCTGTCTCATAGGAGTTCGTGCGTTCAAATCGCACCCCCCGCACTCTTCAAGCCTCCGATCTTTATGATTTATTTGGCCCTGCAGTGGGGAGATTAATGTCAACCCTCAGTTAATAAGCTAATAGTAATAAAACAAGACCACGGTTAGGAAAAAGCCTTTTATAATCGCTTCCTACGAAATCTAGCTTGTCTACTAGATTAGTCTGGCATAGAGCGTCATTTCAAGTCAAAAGCAAGAGAAGATCGGCGCTCGATTCGATTTTGGTTTCTATGCCATCTTTGAAAAGACGGACTGTGCCCCCGCTTTCTGAAACGGTTACCGCGATTGCTTGCGTCTCTCGCGTCACTGCAAGTGCTGACATGTGTCGCCCGCCAAATCCTTCAAGCTCGATTGACTTAGTGTTTACATCTAAGTATCTGCCCGCTGATATTATCACACCTTTTTCATCTACTACAAACACGCCGTCAATCTGCGCAAACTCTTTAATGGTTTCCCAGTGAGAGCGATTCTTGACGTCACGTGTATCCTCAGAGTGACCTTTATAAGGATTAAGGATGAGCTGGTGGGATCTGTTTAACACTTCGTTGGTATCCCCAATGATGAATGCGGTTCCTACTTTCTTACCTTCTCTTCCTTCTCTCCCCAATTCGAGAGCCAAACGCAATACGGCTTTTAGCACTGTTGGATCGACGCGCTCTCCCGTTTTATCTATTGTCTTCACAGTTGCGAGCTGCTTAACGTCGCATACAACAATCGATGATAATTCAGATAGACATAGTACACCAAGAACGTACCCTCCGTCTAATATGTCGTCAATATAAGCAGCTGTGGCTAAGTCCTGCACAAGAGCAAAATCGTTCAACGCGGGGGCAATGATGCTAGCTTTGAAGGTTCGGGCGCCACCTTCGCGCAAAAAGTCTCGCAATTCTTCGCTGACACCTTTAGCAAGCGAAGAAGTTGTTATAAAGGTCGCAGGGACATCAAATGGCACTTTGTTACACGGCATGTCTGAGATTACAAAAACATGCGTCGCATTGACCATTTTCGCTAACGCATTAGCTGTCGAAGTTATTGCTGTGAAAATTTGATCCATAGAGTCTTTTACTTCAGACATGTTGCGTTTCGCTATGTATATTCATTCTCTTGACTTAAAAACTGTGCCAGCGGGTGAAAAGAGCGCTGGTTGTGATCTATATATATATTTGTTTTGTGAAATGGCAAGAGATGAGAGACTTTAATGCGGATTTACACCTACATTCGCGTTTCAGCATAGGGACGAGCCCCAAAATGGACTTGCTACATATGAGTAAAGCAGCTCGGATCAAGGGCGTTGACGTGCTTGGGACGGGAGATTGCCTTTATAGGCCTTGGCTTGATGAGCTTGAATCGAACCTAGAAAAAATTGGGGACCGTTACGAAAATAACGGCGTGGCATACATAATCCAAGCTGAAGTCGAAACAACGATAGGTGGGCGTGTCCACCACTTGTTATTCTTCCCAAGTCTCTCTTCTGCTTATAAACTGCACGATATAATTTTGGAGGGAGGGTATTCCCAGCTTACAAGCGGTAGACCTCAGCTTAAAATGTCCCCCGAAGGCCTTGTCAGCTTGGCTCGTGATGTCGGCGCGCTTATTGGACCTTCACATGCTTTTACGCCGTGGACTTCAATGTATGCGGCTTTTGAGAGCATTCACGATTGCTATGGAACAAATACAAAGCATATTACCTTCTTGGAGCTTGGATTAAGCGCCGACACCCAGATGGCAAGTAAAATTGCAGAATTAGACTCGTGTACTTTCATAACGTGTAGCGACGCCCATTCACCGTCACCAGACAAGCTAGGCAGAGAAATAACACGATTTTACTTAAACCGTGCAAGTTTTCGCGAGATTAACAAGGCTTTTGAATGCGTCAACGGCCGCAAGATAGTCCTCAACGTTGGTCTCGATCCGCGGGAGGGTAAGTACCATTTGACCGGCTGCCGCCGTTGTAAAAAAGCGTACAACTTGGAAGATATCATCGTTAAAGGGAGAGTTCTAAAAACCTGCCCAGTATGTGGCGGACCTCTTAAAATTGGAGTCAAAGATCGAATACAACTTATAACGCTCAAGAGCAATGAAGTTTCATCGGCGCGACGACCGCCGTACATACACACCGTTCCGCTTACCGAAATACTAAAAGCGATGAAAAAGTCACAGCGACTAAACGTCAAGGAAGTCTACGAAGCGCTGATGCAACAGTTTGACAACGAGATAGCTGTTCTTATCGACGCTCCTTTGGCGAGCGTGAAGGACTATCAGCCACAGCTAGCTGAGATACTTGAACGATTTAGAGAAGACGCTATCGAATTCGAGTTTGTAGGGAGGGGCGGCTGGTACGGAAAAATTAAAATCTAATAGTTTTCAGTTTGCCTCTTCCGGTTTTCGAGGTTCTTTTTTTCATAAGCTTCTAAAACCGTTTGCGGAGTTAAATCCGCACTAATCATCGCAGAAACTAAGAAGTGTAAGCAATCAATAAGCTCTTCATGGACATTACACCACTTCTCTTGAGTCAATATCTGCTGTTTCCACCACTTCCGGTCACCAGTTATGACGACGCCCAGCGTATTGCGTGTCTCGTACGACTCCTGTATAAGGTGCCCAAGCAGGGCGACGACCCTATCTTCCTTATTCCACTCACTGAAAGGGGGTCGATTTTGCACAGATGCATCAAAGCTTGCTTGCAGTTCAAAGATCCTTTCGAGCATATCCATATAATATTACAAGAAGCTGAAGGTAATAACGCTACCGATGCTTATACATAACAAAATTGATTTTAAGTGAACGGTCAAGTCCAAGGAGGCGTTTAGTCCCAAACTATGGATAAAAAGCAACGCGACAGATTGCTTCTATTGGGTTTCGCAGCATTTGTCTTAATAGTCCTCGTTTTTATCTCGTGGCCATTCAGAGACGTAATAGCGGTGACGCTTCTGCTTGCGTTTATACTTCAATACCCCACAGCTTGGCTAGAAAAACGCATACACCGACGACGAAGCGCGATTCTGATCGTAATAACGTCAATTTTTGCAGCCTTCGCCTTCGTGTTGCTAGATATCGTTTACATTCTTTATAGTGAGATTACGAGTCTTTCTATCTCCTCTGAGACTATAAATGAGCTCCTCAACCAAGGCTTAGAAGGGCTTGTTAACAATCTTAGCACTCGAATAAGCGAAAGTCTTCAAGTATCAACCATTCAGGATAGAATCTCGCAGATATTATCTACCATTCTGAAAGACGCGCTTGCGAGTTCAACAGGAATAATCTCCCAAATTATTCCAAACATTCCTCTCTATGTCGTCGAGCTCATAATCGTTACTCTGCTTCTATACTACATCTTGCTACGCGGACATGACCTCTTAGATGAGATGGTTACGTTAGTGCCTATCACGTACCAAAAGGACTTACATCAGTTTTTGCAGCATCTCCAAAGAATATATTACTCGCTCTACGTTGTTAATCTTGGAACGAGCCTTGTTAGTGGCATTTTTGCCGCGGTCGGCTACGCCATCCTTGGAGTGCCGTATTTTGTTACTTTTGCGATACTTATTGCCATTTTTGGGCTCATTCCGGTCATAGGAAGAGCTATCGTATATGTTCCGCTCACGTTTTACTACCTCTTCATCGGAGAACCCGTCAGAGCGATAGTGCTCCTAGTCTTCAGTTGGGCTGTGCTCGATCAACTGACGGGCCTCTATATACTTCCTTTGTGGGCGAACCGTACCGGTAAAGTGCCACAAGCACTTACGATTCTCGCTTTCACGGCACCTATTTTTGCCCTCGGCCCAATCGGCTTCGTAATAGGGCCCGCAGCTTATGGACTCGCGCTTGCGTTGTATAGAACTTATCGAGATTCAAAGCAAGAAAAACTCGTATCTGCAGGTTCTTAACATGTTAACCGCAAACTTAAGCGGCTATCCGAAGAGACCCGATCTCGAATCTATTCGAAAATATTTGGACGTTGGTGGTGAAAACCCCTTTATTACATCGGTAAAGAATGCCGTTCAAGGCCAAATAAAAGCCAAGATAGACATAGTCACAGACGGCCAGATCAGATATCCCATCCCATTGAT
>DASVJT010000231.1:0-1960 GCA_036385775.1 archaeon | reverse complement strand
GATCAACCCACTCATTCCAGAGTCATGGTATGAAAGAGGTTTGGCGCTATACAAATTAGGCTCTTATGAAGAAGCACTTCAGTCCTTTGAAGGTGCATTGAATATTGATAAACGCTATGTAGATGCCTGGAATAATAAAGGAGTGACCCTCGACAAGCTGGGAAGATACGAAGAGGCCGTAAATTGCTACAGAGCGATTTTAAAAATCAAACCGTGGGATACGAAGGCCTGGCAAAATGAAGGTCTCCTTAGAAGAAAGCTTGGCCAATATAAGTCGGCATTTGCCTGCTTCGATAACATTACCAAGATCGAACCCAGGAACTTTTCCAGCTGGTGTGCAAAGGCTGAGATTCTTTACAAGTACTTGGGCCGCCATGAGGAAGCAATAGAATCCTACGATGAAGTCCTGAAAATGGATCAGTCAAACAGTTCCACTTGGTTCGACAAAGGCGTTTGCCTCTACGAACTAGGTCGGTACAGTGAAGCCCTCTACAGCTACGATAAGGCTATAGAAATAACCCCAGGTAGCTCGAAATTCTGGAATAATAAGGGAATTGTTTTAAAGAGATTGATCCGCTACAGCGAGGCCATAAAGTGCTTCGATAAGGCGAAAGAGCTCGACGAAATGAATACCTCATCATGGTACAATAGAGGTCTCACGTTGGATGAGATGGGTCAGTATGAAGAAGCCATCAGATCCTTTGATAAGGCACTAGGACTGGATCCAGAGAATTCCGATGCCTGGAACAACCGAGGAGTTACCTTGAAGAACCTGGAGCTCTACGACGAAGCCATCAAATCTTTTGAGAACGCCATAGAAAGTAACCCCAATTATGCCATGGCCTGGAACAACAAAGGTAATGTCCTCTCTGCCTTACATAGGTACAATGACGCAGTGGACTGCTTTGAGCGAGCTACAGATATCGACCCTAACTATTTCGATGCCTGGAACAACAAAGGCAATGCTCTCGCCCAATTACTAAGCTACGAAGATGCCATCTACTCCTATGAAAAGGCAATTGAGATAGACCCATATGATACGAAGACGTGGTTCAACAAGGGCATAACCTACATTAATTTAGGCAGCTATGAAGATGCCGTACACTGTTTTGATGAAAATTTAGAGATTGATCTATCATCTATTCCAGCTTGGATTTACAGGGGTATTGCTCTACATCGACTTAACAGATACGAAGAGGCTTTGGACTCATTCGAAGAGGCCTTGGAGATCAATACTTCAGATCCTGCAGCATGGCATTTCAAAGGGGAGGTCCTCAATAAGCTCGGACTTAAAGAAGAATCAGATGATGCTTTTGCCAAGGCTGCATCGATGGGGTGGAAGTGGGAAGTTGCTCTACACTGAAATAGAAACCAATCAGCACGCTTTAAGGTGTCTCCCGACATGGATAAGATGAAAAATATCGATCAGGAATTCCTGCACACACTTCACATAGAGAAGATACGGACTCAGAACGAGCGCGCTGAACTCGTCAAAAAGAAACTGGCTTTCATCACTATCTTTTTTGGGATTGGATCCGTAAACTTTGGATTTTGGGTAGAAGATCTCTTTTGGCTCCTATATTTTGTACCTTTGATAACAATATGCTTTGACCTTGAAATTATGTCTGCCAATTCTAGGATAAAGCGCATAGGGGGTTTCCTGGGCAGACATCCACAATCCAATGCAGGAAAATCTGAACGGGAGTGGGAGCATTTTTGCGCTACGTATCGAGACTATCTTGCTCCCTCCGCCAATACAATCTTCTCTATAATCGGGACTCTATGCGCTGCGATCCTCATCCATGCCCAGCAAAGTTCAGTTCATACCGATATGCAACTATGGTTTGCAATCTGGCTAATTGCTTCAATGTCTGTGATTATTGGACTCTGGTGGAGGCATCAAACGGTTATAAAGAGTATAGAGATCTATTAGCCAGATATACAATAGAGGTATTGCTTC
>DASVJT010000230.1:0-3217 GCA_036385775.1 archaeon | reverse complement strand
TCAACGTTTTTAGATCTGATAAGCGCTATCAGATTTCGTACCGCGGATTTGATTGAGGCGTAGTCTGGATCGGGGACTTCAGACTGACCGATAGGATACGTTTCTGCGAGCTCTTGTGGATAAGGACCAAAAGGCGCTTTCATAAGTAAAGTGGTGTCAAATTCGTGTTCCATGTCCCGGGTCTGCGTCCTGTTAGTCGTTATGAGCACCCGGCCGGTCAGTTCAATGTTGGTAAGCTTTGTTAAGAAGCGTGCTACGTCAGGCCGTTCGGCTGATTCCGTGCTTGTGTACATAAAAGACCACTTAAGTGGTTCTAAGGCTTCAAAGGGCGCGCAGTTTTTTTGGATCGTTCGGAGGGCCTGCAAGAGCGCGGGATACCCACATCGTCTTTCAACCAGCTCCCAGAGCTGTCCGTCAATTATCGCTTGCTTGATAGTGTTGATCTCAGCAAATGACACCCAAAGGTTATGCTCTGCAAGTTCCCTTTCAGTAAGCTTCGGATCTCCATCTGCGCACGCTGGGCACGAACACGGCAAATAAGCGAGGTCGTTGAGTTGGTACGTGCCGCTTGCTGTCATATAACGCCCTGCTCTCGCATAGAGCGCATAGGCAGCTGAGTCGAACAGATCGCAGCCCAACGCCACGGCGAGAGCGAACATCATGGGATGTCCGGCTCCAAACAGATGAACGGGCTTGTTCAACGCCAATCCTGCCTTGCAAGCCATAATGACGCTGCTCAGATCCGCATACCGATAGGATTCCATGAGCGGAACGACCGCACCGATCGGGTAGACGTCGGCGTTGAGGGTGCTCAGCAGCCGCGCGTGCTGTTCTCTCAAGTCGAGGTGCGTCGACCCTTGGATAGGCGCTGCCAAGAGCATATCAGCTCCACAGAACGCCGCTGCCTCCCGAATTCGCTCCAACGTCACGTTGAGTTCCCTGAGTGCCCGCTCAAACGGAACGTCAGGGGGCGTCGGTATATCAATCGGAGTGCCGATATCTGACCCTATATCGCGCTGGAAAGCTACTATCTCTGCTGAGCCAATCTCTATTTTCCCATATGTGGCAAGTTGAAACGATCCTGAATCAGTCATGATCGGTCCGTCAAATCCGAGCAATTCGTGAATACCTTCAGAGAGCGCCGCTTCCTTTAAACGCGGATTCCGGTAGATAATGTACGCGTTGGTTATGAGCGCCGCGGCGCCAAACTGTCGCATCTCCTTAGGCGCAACGAGTGCCGTATTTGGGTTTACGACCGGCAGCAGAGCTGGCGTTTCAATCGGCCCGTGTGGCGTATCAAGCTTGCCAATACGCCCGAACACGTCTTTGTGCGTAATTTCAAATCGATCAGGCATCGCCACCTCGTGGCATGACGATGATCTCCCTGATGCGGGCATCGAAAAAGTTGTTCATGTGTGCAGGACGAATCACTACAGCGGTGTCAGAACCACTACCCGTGCCACCGACGGCGATAACGTCTTCAATAGGTATTGCGCCGGCATCAGCTGCCATTATCGCGATCTCGACACACACCTTGAGTCCGTGTCCGAGCAGGGAGCGAAGAGCTTCTGCGATGGTCTCAACGCGTGAAATGCCGCTGAACTTCCGAGAGATACTCCGTTCAACTCCTGAAAGCACGTGTGATTGGGTCAATACCGTGACCCCCCGTCTTTCGAGCATTTTCCGTGTTTCTGCGTTAAAACGCTGCGTTCCCTCTTGACTGAAGCCGGTATGGTGGGTCACAACAACCAGCTCTGCGGTGTTTTCGAGCGCGGCTGCAAATTTCGCCGCAGTAGCGCCGGTCGTGCTCGCCACAACGACTCGCTTCAGACCGCTCCGGGCGACGTAGGTCTTAACGGAGTTGATGACGTCTTCTGTGTTTTGAGGGCCAGGCCTATCTAGGTAAATGATCCGTTCTTTTCGCATTGCGCATCCCCCTCTTTAGCCCGCCAAGAGAAGCTCAGCGTTAGGACCCACGGGTCTTCACCACATCTTTAAGGATTCCGAGGGTCTCTCTTGCGAACATATCGCCAATATCTCTTCCGATTGAAAGGCTTTCATCTGGTTCGATCCCCAAGGAAGTTAGGCTTGTGATGGCGACGCCTTTGGGCGTCCCGCTCGTGGTGACGTTGATTCCCAGATGCATCTTCTCGCTGGTTATGCTTGCTGTTGCAATGCTCACTGAAAGTTTCTCGTCTGAAACGTAAAGATCGTCACCAGATCTCATCGTTTCAATACCGAACATGTTGAGCACGGCTTGCCCGGAAATAACGAGTAATCGCTGTAATAAGTAGGATATAAACATGTTTCCAGGGCTGTCAAAGCGTTCAACGATGAGATGGAGGACATCGTCGCCGGTTATTTTACTTTTGCCGCGAATATCCTCACAGTCTTTCATGGATTCTTCCGAGACGTCCATGCCACCCCGAAAAACGATAACACAATCGCCGAGTATGCCGCGGCGTTTGTAACCCCACAGAGGTTCTATTTGCGACCCGTCGTAAAAC
This sequence comes from archaeon, assembly GCA_036385775.1. GTDB lineage: Archaea > Halobacteriota > Bog-38 > Methanoflorentales > Methanoflorentaceae > Methanoflorens. The sequence goes on along the minus strand of DASVJT010000230.1, from coordinate 710 downwards.
ACGGGCTCTTCTATGACCTCAACGAGCATACCCCATAGTCTTTTTTCTGAGCTTAAATAGTAACGGTCGCGCGGTTACAACATATTAATACTTAGAAACAAACCTAATTATAGTGAAGATTATTGGCTTCTCGTCTCTAAAAAAGACGTTACTGGCGTATCCGAGCATGGAACTGATACCGCTCTCTGGTAGTCTCTCACTTGGGGTAGGGAGGCGAACATGCATCGGCAAGTGGCAGGGTGGCGTGTATAGTTCGTGCGATAGTGAAGCCGTGCCGGTGTGTGGGAGTTGCGAGGAGTTTAATGCCTGTGCGATCTGCACGGGGACGTGCCTGAAGGAAGAAAAAACGTGTTTAGAAGAGCACGCCGTATATATCGCAATGTTCAGGCCCGACATTTTCAAGATCGGTGTGACGAAAGCCAGCCGACTTGATGACCGGCTGCGAGAGCAAGGTGCCGATGTGGGTGCAGTGGTGGACTATGTCCTAGACGGCGAACTAGCCCGAAGACGCGAGCGTGAACTGCAGAAGCGTTACCGAATCAAAGGGACAGTTCGCCATTCTCAAAAAATGCTCGTTGACACTGAAATCGACTGGGCGGCTTGGGACGCTATGAAAGCTAAGATGGACATTAATGGTGAGACTAAGCTCCGTTATTTTGATGTACCGCTCTGGATGCGGCCATTGCAGGAGAAGAATATGCTCTTGGGCC
>DASVJT010000229.1:0-6541 GCA_036385775.1 archaeon | reverse complement strand
TCCTTTTCACTTGCCATAGTCACTCGTCCCTCTTTTTGATGAGGCTTTATTCACTTCGGTAGCATCATTTATAGTTGTAACCAAAGTGTTGGACATTTATAATTGCGGCAACAAAACGCAGATACTCCTCCTTCACTTGCCAGAAGATGAAGATTGGAAACTTGATTTCAATACTCTCTTCGATCCTTGCCATTTGAATACCTCCTTTTATGCTGGCGGCGGTGGTAGTAACTGCCGTTTTTCTAAACTCACAAAAAAGCGCTCTAAGGGGATAACTGTTGTTGTAATGGATGCTTGTCACAGTGAAGGACGATATTTTGTCAACGAAGGATTAAATGCTGATGATCAACACAACGGTTACGGGCCAGAAGTCCTGGTTTCAAAAAAGAAACGCAAGAAGACCTTAACAAATCAATCAGACTAACAGCTAACTGTTATGAGCTGGTACCGCTTACAAAGGTGAATAAATGAAAGAGAGGATATTAGAAGCTATTGAATTGCTCAACCATGAGAAAGAAGACCTAGATCAACTATCCAAAGACGTTTCGTTCCCTGAAACGACTCTGGCCCGTTCTGCTGCGATGACCAACAGACGGGTGAGAGAGATTTTAGAAGAAGTTCTTGAGGGAATAAGGGATGAGTGATTTTTGTGGGCACATTTCGATGAGCCGTAGGCTGCCGCTCTCACAACGCATCATATATAAGGTAATATCTAAATGGCTGCGGTAGATGATGTCGACGAATTAATTGAGCAATATCACCTGACAACAGGTAAATTCCTGAATGGAAGTCCCGTCTGTGAAGAAGCTACTCTCCCGTCGAGAAAACACAACCCTCGCTAACCCCCATGGCCCTCCCGTGCGTGGATGGGGGCAGGTTGCTCAGACCCTGGAGCATGCCGCGTCGTTACGCCGAGACGGCGGCAAGCCGGAACGCGTGGTGCAGGAGTTGCTGCGATTTTTTTCTAATCCCTAATCAATCATCGATTATTCCTCTTTTTAGATAAGCCCGTAACTATGGTGATAAGTGCGAGCATTATATGACCCCTCCGAATCCGCAAGAGAGGTAAATAAAGAAAACCGAAGCTGCGAATTTAGAAGCTAGGACATATTCACATAATCTACTCCTTATCTCCTAGCTAATTATTTCTTTTTTGGCGATTTCATTTGATTATAGGGCTTCTTTTCAGTCACGGTGCACAACGTTTGACTTACGCCGCGAAAAGTGTCGTGTAGAATGGGAAGAGTTAAGTCACAAATTACCACTGCATGAGTGTGTCTTGGCAGGTACCGCTTATACCTAATATTGAACCGCTTATCAAAGAATGGCTTATCGCTTGTTTTGAAAAAAAGGATCTAGCGGTATAGATTCTTTAGTTAACGGACTAGTTAGTCGTGATGTGGCGACCTCATAAACAGCATAGTGAAGTTCACTATGATGCAAAATGGCAAGATGTGGTAGAAAATGAATCGTAAATTCAGAAGATTGCTATGCGAATGTGAAAGTGTGGGTGAGCTAGCTCTAGCGGCCAATGATAACGACGAAGTCTGGTCAGGTAATGCGTCGTTTACGGTATCGCAAGAAATAATAATAGCACAAATCAAAGATGGGATAGACGAACTGCCGTCGTTGCGTGACGTATCGGGCATGTTATACCCGCAGGATGATGAAAGTGCACATAAGATATTAAAACAGTTCGAAAGCGGCAGACCATTTATGATTAGGGGCTTATTTAAGGATAGGCGTTCAGGCGCCAAATCTAACTTTGCGCTTCACGGTGTGCTAATTTCGCGCTTCGATATGTCTTCTGGTTGCAGTTTTCACGCCAACTCAATAGAACGTTTATAACATATATTATGTCAAGCTAGAAGTATTGAAGTTGAAAAATAGAAGGTGGCGGATACAGCGCATTGCAGATTCAAAGATCGGGACTATACAGTCAGACCCGAATGTGAGATATCCTATGGTTCGGTTGCCGCAAGAGTATTCAGAAATCATAGGTTTAAGAGCACACATCTACAAAACTGATTACGATGGTCGACTTGCGTTCTTAGTAGTTCCTTATTCGAAGGATAAAGCGCAGTTGGCTATCAAACCTAAATCAAAAGTTTCTAAACTGAGTTTAGAAACCCGTGTCGAGGCTCGCTTCTCTGCCTTAGAATCACAGATCAACGAGTTGCGGTCACTTCTTCTTTTAAATGAAGCTAGCAGCCTTCACAAAAACCAAAAAGAAGCCCAATTTAATGGGCTCGGCCGGATTCGAACCGGCGACCTCCGCCATGTCAAGGCGACGTCATAACCGACTAGACCACGAGCCCTGCTGCACGCTATCTGACCTATTTGTAATAAATCTATTGTCAAGTTGATTGCGTTAATTGTGCGAGAGATCGCTTAACTAGTCCTTATTTAAAGGTTTCACGTCTGAGCTTCTGAACTGCTGAATCTGAGAGAATGGCTGGCAGATCCAAAGCGACAACTGCACGATCCTAAACCACCATACTGCAACTGGTCACTCTTTTCATCGTCAATTTTGAAAAAAACCAAAATGTATAAACGCTTAGTGTGCTGTGTATAAAGAGCGTATTAGTTGTTTGCTTCTTGAATGCAAAAGGCAGCACGTGGAGAAGGTTGATCAACGATGGAACCGATAGTTATCGAGCATTTGTCGAAACAATATGGGAAGCTCCTCGCCGTAAACGACCTTAGTTTGGTCGTTGAACGCGGCGTGTGCGTAGGTTTTTTGGGCCCTAACGGAGCTGGCAAAACAACAACAATCAAAATGCTTACAAACCTTCTTAGAGCCACAAACGGCAAGGCCTTCCTTAACGGCATTGATGTTATACATCACCCAAAAGCGGCACTTGACGGGGTTGGCGCAGTCGTCGAAACGCCCGAATTTTACCCGCAACTGACCCCCAACGAGTGTTTGTCATACATTGGAACGATACGCGGCCTGAGTGCCGAAGTAATAGCAGACCGCTCGAAGGTCGTTTTACAACAGGTAAAGCTTCTTGACGTCGCTGAAAGACGCACGGGCACGTTTTCTAAGGGAATGAAACAACGATTAGCGATCGCCCAAGCGCTCATGCACCAGCCATCAATACTAATCCTCGACGAACCGACGTCCGGCCTCGACCCGCGGGGCATGGTCGAAGTAAGAGATATTATTAAGGGACTGATAAAGACAGACATCACTATTTTGATGAGTTCACACCTGTTATACGAGGTGCAGGAGGTCTGCGATAAAGTCGCCATAATCGATCGCGGCGTCCTGCTGAAGTACGATTCCGTCAAAAACCTTTCTGCAGGACAAGACGTGACGGTTACAATCAACACACTCGACCCTATTACCCCACCCGAGTTCAAAGCGATCAAAGCGCTCAAGGACGTTAAGTCCGTAAAGAGAACGCAAACACTTGCTCTTAAGGTCAGCTTCGGTGGAGGATCCCAAGCGCAGTACAGGGTGCTGAGGGGGGTCATGAACACGGGCGTCAGGGTCGTTTCTTACATGCCGCAGCGAGCGGCCATAGAAGATATATATTTACAGCTCGTGCCTGAGGGGGAGGCGTAACATGGCACCTAGTAGCTTGCGGCAAATTGCCACCGTCACGAAATATGAGCTTTTGAAATACCTACGAGGACGCCGGCTGCTCGCCATCGTTTTGCTCACTATTATAATTAGCGCGATTTTTCTCATCGTCCCCCCCGCGATCGGATCTGCCTATCAAAAAGATCCGAAAGAGTTTACTACCAACATGCTTTCATTTCTGAGCATTCTGGCAATCCTAAGTGCAACTTTTTTTGGCGCTGATGCGATCGTTTCTGAATACGAATCAAAAACGGGGTACTTTTTATTTCCCAATCCGATCAGGAAAACTGCTATATTTCTCGGCAAGTTTATTGCTAGCATTCTGGTGTCAGTCGGCGCCATTGGACTTTACTACGTTATTGCCGTCGTTTCAGTTCGCGTAATCGACGGCAGCATTCCGGCGAATACCGGTCTTTCATTTGTCTACTCCCTCATCTACCTATTAGCCATTCTTGCGATCGCTTATCTGTTCAGCGCAATAATGCGCAGTTCGGTGTACTCCCTCGTGCTGACGTTCTTCACCTTCTTTCTCATCTTGCCAATTGTCGACGCCGTTGGCGCGATCGCGAAGTTCAAGCCTTGGTTCTCCATTACCTTTGCCAGTGAGATCTCGCGGTACGTGTTCCAGAGCCCTTACCCAGCCGATACGGTATTCAATACTTCGACCTTCGCTGGACCGAGCGCCGGTCCCCAATCGCTTTCGCTCGTGCAGTACTATCCTGAGATACGCTTGAGCCTTATCGTGATGGCAGCGTACTTCATAGTTGCATTCTTGTTGGCCATTCTGATAGCCAGGCGAAGGGAGATGTAAAGAGACTGTAAGGAGGCAAACACGTGGCAAAGAAATTTGTGGTACAGACAAAAACAGGTATTGATGTCAAAGAATACCGGTGCAAACCAAGAAACGCCATAGCCGCAGTCTTAGGAGAGACAGACCTCGCAAATGGAGTGATCTTCCGTACTGACGACGGCAAATTCGTTGTTGTTTCAGAAGGGGCAGCTGCAGTATACGATACATACGACGATCTGCCTTCAAACGTGAAACAACAAAAAGCAGAGTCAGAGATCTAAACGAATCCGCCCGCGTTCGCCAGTTAGTTGCGATATGCCCAATCCTTCAACGTGGTAGCGCTTTTCGCTTTTTCCTCAGTATCACTTTCGGATGCCCGTATTCCGAGGAGCTCCAAAAGAGTTAGCGCATTATGAGGTGCGTTGCCTCGCGGATGGTTGTTGAAATAAACCCAGATAGGTTTGGTACCGCCTAAATCGGCCTTCATCTGTGTTATCCGCTCTTTCCACGGTTCGAGTTCCTCTGTGGTGTACGAATAGTCGTACCTTTTCGACCGGTCAGGGCCCTCACCTCTGTGTTTTTTAAACCACTCTTCGGTATTTCTGCCGTGTAACCGTATGTATGCACCCATTCTTGTAACGGAATCCGTTATAACCGTGGGAAATGACGGCCCGTCCACAATGCATAGCCCTACGTTGTTGCGTTCGAGCACCTCCTTTGTGCCTGGCTCCAAATCTTGCCGCGTCAAATCGAGCCACGAGACGTGTCGAAACTCCACGAAATACGCATATTCGTCTGTGTGTAGCTTGTTAAAGAAAGCATCAAGCTTTTCCAAGTTGTCAGTCCTATAGCCATGCTCAATGCGTTTGACATAGGGGGTAAGTTGGACAAGAATGGCACCAAGTAACTCATTTTGATGAATTGGAGAGACGACGGTTTGCTCAAATTCGTTGGCTAGTGCGTCGAGCTCGTTAAGTTCATAAAATCGCGGGAACTTTAGCGAGTACTCGAACCCCTCGTGCTTCTTGCCCTTCTCGATCCAGATATCGGTAAGCCTCTGATTGGGGATTTTGTAATATGTGCTGTTTATTTCGACCGTTTGAAAGAAGCCTGCATAATAGTCAAGCCATTTTGGTTTTTCGTTGTTTTGATAGAAAGGACCGACCCAATCGTCGTAGCTCCATCCGCTTGTCCCAACCTTTATCTGGTCGCGCAAGTGGCTTGCCCGTATGAACGCGCCCACGTTTTACTCCTATGTTGATGCCGCAACACCAACTAACGCAAGGTAATTGACCCTCAACTTTATGAACCCTGTGACTATATTCCGGTTTAGTCAATCAAAAAACGCCAAACGAAGCAACTTAAGCTTGTATTGCGCCGTCGATTTATTTTGATGCACGTTTCTTTTGACTTTTTATCGTCAGCACCTAACGAGCGAGCTAGAGCGCGTTACCGGCTTCAAAACTCTTAAATAGCAGCCAAATGAAAGGGTAATGTGTGAAGGTAAAAGCTTATACGCTCAGTACATGCCCGCATTGTCGCATGACAAAGAAGTTTCTTAACGACAACAACGTTGATTTTGAGTACGAAGACGTTGATTTATTAAGTGGTGAAAAACGCACTGACGTTCTCCGCGAGGTTTATCGACTATCCGGCGGGTATTCATTTCCTGTCATCGTTGTGGGCGATACGGTAATCGTCGGGTTCAACAGAGAGAAGCTGCAACAAGTGTTGGAGCTTACGTAACCGACGCAAAATGCAACTCCAGTGAGGAAGCGTTACGAAAGTGCGCCTTACGTTGCGAAGTGTATGCAGCACGCGAGTCTTGTTCGCTGTTTACATAGTGACGCTCTGAATATCTTATCTCAACACGTTTGTTCAAAAGAGTTTGTTAGGAGGAGAAATGGCAGGTTGTATAGAACGAATGGACTACGAGATCCTGCTCAAGAACGCCTCTTTCAAACAGACGTCGGATTACATCAGTGAACATGCTGATGAAGTATATTACGTCGGTGCCGCTTTTGCAGTCTTTGACCGGCGGTTAATAGGAGCCCCACCGGTGCCTGTTGGAGTCGGCCCCTCTTACATCATGGTCAGCTACGTCAAACCGTGCCACGGGTCCTTTGTGCTAAAACTACCTCGCGACGAAGAAGAGGTAGCTA
>DASVJT010000228.1:0-1777 GCA_036385775.1 archaeon | reverse complement strand
AAAAAAAGAGTATGACAGTCTAATAAAGGAGAACTACATGAGCCAAAGGAGAACTACATGAGCCGAATCGCCTTCAGGGGCGATTTGCATCCGTATGTTGCACCTTTTTTAAATGTTTTCGACGGGCACAACCTCTTTTTTTGTCGACAAAATACGGGAAAAAGATTCACTACTTCAACGAGAATCCCAACGTAGCAGTTGAGATAGAACGGTTAAGTCCGGACTTGTCGTCGTACACGTTCGTGACTTTGTTGGGGGGGCTAGTTGAAGTTGCTGATCGTACCGAAGGTCGACGTGTCCGGCAACAGTTCGTCGACATGATAAAAACGCGAGGACTTTCAAGCAATGTAGTCACAGCGCTCGGCTATTCGCCGGCCGAGCCTTTGAAATCTATCGTGAACGAGGATAGGAGCTCGTGTGGAAGCTTGAAAAGATAGAGGAAATCGTCGCCCTGAAGATCGCATAAGTGGTTATATTTACGAGATCCTGCTATGGAAAGCATACTGTATACGCTTAAGCGGACCCTTTATTTGAACTCAGCTTAGCAGTTCTACCAAGCACCACGGTAATGCGGAGCTTTGCTTATAAGGCTATGTACGCAGTTTGAACCGCTTCTGCAGGGAATTAGCCCGCATCTTTGATTATGGGCGAAGCGCACGGGTCGAATGGATTTGTGCGCAACGCTAAGGAGAAAAGGTACGGGTATCGCTTCAAGAGGTATGCCATGTACTTGAGCCACTCAGAGGTCAGAGCGCTATAAGCCCGTTGTGCATCAGCAGCGAGGTGTCGATAATCGCTGTTGGGTAGGGATGTGAGCTCGGGTCGGTAATAAAGTTCATCAGCGAGATGAAAAACTGCCCACAGCTGTTCGGTGAATGCCTCCTGTTCGAGAAGGTTCGGGTTTTCGAGGAGGCGGAGCAAAAACCCCCGCTGTGAGATAAGGAAACTGCGCAGGTTCTGTAGAAATTGTAACGCTTTTGGGTCGTCCTTTTCGTAAACGAGTTTATATTTATGCTTTTTTAGACGCATGCTTGCCTCGGCGAAGTCGCGAGTAGTCCACGTGCCCTTCACTAGAAGTTCATCGCGTATCCTTTCCACATTCGGGTCAAAGCTGGAAAACGATTTCAGGAGCGCGGTGCCGACCTCGCTGAAGTAGACTCCGATTACCATGTTTAATTTGGTGAGTTGACTCCGCTTTTCTTGCTCACTTATCGCCCAGTCAACAACCAGGACGACGAGAAGGACCTCGATGGGCAGAAAGGCAAGATCACCAAGCCCGTAGAGGGCGATATGATTCAGGTCGTGAAACTCATAATAATGTACCAAATAAAGAAGTGCCGAGACCGCAACTAAAAGGATCCCGAAATACACCCGCCAATTTATTTTCACGCGTTTATCCCTTTAGTGTAAAAGCGTATCATGTAAGTTAATAATCATAAATGCATCTCAGTCAACGGCGCGATTCATAAAGCGTGTTAATGCTAGTCAGCTGCTGAAGATTGCAGCAGCCCCGATAGTGTGTAGCTATTTTCCAGCCAACTCTTCAACTTCTCGTTTACCGTGCTCCAGCTCTTCCGCTTGTTCTTGATCTAGCTGCAAAAGAAGGGTTTGGAGTTCGCCAATGTGGGTTTTTTCTTCCTTGGCAATGTCTAATATTTGAACTCGAATCGCTTCATTTTCCGTCAGAGCAGCCACCTGTTCGTAAAGATTGACCGTATCAAGCTCTCCAATAATGCTCACTCGCAAGAGTTCTTTATCAATGTTTTTCCTATCAACT
>DASVJT010000227.1:0-2433 GCA_036385775.1 archaeon | reverse complement strand
TAACGACACCGAGGTAAGGCCCATGCATAAAGAGGAACTAATTCAATTACATACGCTTTTAGTTCGCGTTAAGAACTATTTTGAAGAACACACATTTTGCACTGGTGAGTTTGAGCGGTACACTGCGCTTCATATTGGCCCAATGCACATTCATAGAAGCAAAGCAGAACATAAGCACGCCATCTTTGTTCTAGGCAACGAGCTTGCATCAGTAATGGACTCCGAGGAGCTTTCGGGCACGGGGAGAATTTCCGCTCGAATGCAAGAACTTGCCGAGCGAACTGAGATGATTAGACTCCGATAGATATTAGGCTAGCATTTTTTCCATCAAATAGGCGTCTTCTCCGTCTTGATAATAAGAACTAATTACCTTCACAAGGTTAAAGCCGAGCGAAAGGTACAATCTCTGAGCGCGAAAGTTGCTCAGCCTCACTTCGAGGAGTATTTTAAGAACGCCTTTCGTTCGCAAAACTTCGAAGAGGCTTTGCATGAGCATCGATGCAAACCCTTTATTTTGACATCTTCTGTCTATAGCTAGCGATAAAATCTTCACGTCGAACATCGAGGTTGCTATCGTGGTTAAGAACCCAACTACGTCACCATCTTTTTCTACAACGAGGAACCCGTCAGGAAACGTCTCGTAAGCCGCCATAAACAGAATAGGGTTATACTCGTTAAATGCCTCTTTTTCGATACCGATAACCCGTTCAAAATCTGACGGTTGGAACCTGCGAATTGAGTTCAAGCGGCAAACCCTCGTTTAAGGTTGTTGATGTGGAACAAGTTTATGGCACGTGGAATAATTAAAAGCTGTGGATAAGAACGAATACGTTGCAGAAGTTCTCACAGATTTTATTAAGGCCAATTATTCGAAAATGATAGTTGAGGTTGGTTGCGGAAGGTTTTCGGCAGTTGCTGTAGCACTACGCCCTTTTTTTAAAGTGACAGCAACGGATTTACTTGAAATTGACGCTGTCGATTATCGGCTTGCACCAGTCTATGTCAAAGACGACGTAACCTCTCCAGTTCTGCGAGTGTACAAGGGCGCCAGTTTGATATTCTCTTCTCGCCCACCACTCGAAATTCAATCAAACATCTTAGCTTTATCTGAGCGAATAGGTGCTGATGCGCTCATAAAACCATTTGGGTCTGAAATCATTGAAGACGTGCGACTAACCTTGCGAAGCTTTCGCGGAGTGCCACTGTATCTCTTTAGAAACGAACGACGGACAGGCATGTAACACCCAACCGGTGATTCACCCATATCGGAGAATGTGACTTTTCATCCTGAAAGCGAATTCATGATGGCTGGCGAATCCGGAAAAGCAAGGATTCGATTCACATATAGTCCATATCACGTTATGCTGGTCAGAAGTTTATTTTCAGAGAAGGCAAAAGCAAAGGCATAGGAAAGATCCTGTACGCTTCAAACTGAATTTTTTAACTGCCGGATTTTAGATCCCAAATGATTCAGCGAGCACTGCTTCGTTTAAGCGGCCGAGTTTGTGTGTTTTGTTCGATTGCGTTTCTGTAACTGTTATTTGGGCAGGAGCAAACATAAACTTGTCAATCTTATAAAAGTCGTAGTCTGCTTCCTTAAACGTCTGGTAAAACGGTTTGCCGTATGATGAAGAAGTTTCCGAGGGAAGTCGCTCAAAAACCTCATCATAATTTTTGACGGTCATAAAGACATTTCCGTAGTATATGATGCCATCGTTAGTCATGCCCATTGCTCGAAGTGAATCGTTGGTGACAGGTGCTATCGGGCATGAACCAGCAGCGCTAAGTATTTTTCGAGTGTCATACCCAAGTTCAGCTGCTTTGTAAACAGCAACCTCAACTACCCGCCCTGCGACCTGTACTGTTCCTACTATCGAAGATGTCGGCGCATTTAGCAGCGTCAGTTTTGAGGGCTCAAGGTTACACTGCTCAGCTATCACTTCTGCAACTTTCTCATCGGGTAGGTGGTCACATTCAAGCGCGATTACTCCAAAATCATAATCATCTTCGTAATCTATCAGTTCGTACGTTTTCTTTGGCTGGCAAGATAAGGCTCGCGCAGGTCCCGAACCCATCGCGCTGTATTTGTCATGCTTAATAGACCAGCCCGCTTTTTGCGATCCGAGGGTTGCTAGAGCGGGATGATCGGTAAAAACGTGTATAAAGACCAGAGGTGTTTCCTTCAGCGTCTGTACAGTCAGTCTAACTGATCCGAGCCCGCCAAGGCATATCTCTGTAAACATCTCTCCAGCTTCGTAGCCCCCTTCAACGTTAACACCGCAATCAATTACCGTGGAACCGTTGTCAAGTTCGAGCGCTTCTATCTTTAGCTCTTCAGTGTAGTCGAGCATTTCTTCAACGATTCCCATAGAAATCTCATTAACGCTAAGCACGTGATCAACTCCAAGACGTAGATAGGATAGAGGCTATATT
>DASVJT010000226.1:0-3848 GCA_036385775.1 archaeon | reverse complement strand
ATGCCTGCCACAGGACCAAAGCCTTGAACCTCGTCTCGAACAACCTTGACTCCGGCAAGGTGCAACTTCATTTGCTGCTCTTCGTCTCGAGCGACAACAATTACCTCATCAACGCATTCAGACAGTGTTTCTACAATATGGTTCAGTATGGGCTTCCCACGAAGTTTAAGCAGCCCTTTCTCAACATAATTCAATCTGGAACCTTTGCCTCCCGCCAAGACTACCGCAGTTCTCATCAATCGTTTAGGGCCGTAATTCCAGGGACAAAATCTCGGAGAATCTCTTTAACCTCTTCGTGCGTGATTACGCAGGCTCTTCTTGATAGGTTGAAGACCTCTTCAACTTCGACTTTCCCTATCTCGTTGAGCAATAGAAAAGCGCGCTGAACAATATTGACCCTGCGTTCCTGCTCTCGTTTTTGATAAGTACGTATAGCTCTCAGAAGGTCAATTCTTCGAAATTCTGGCCAATAAGGAGCACAGAAATAAGAACAGCACTCGTTACCGTTCGCCTGCCAAGGCAGGAAGTTGGATGTTCGTTCTTCACCACCTGACCTGATGATAAGGTCAACGTCTGCGAGTGCATTGTTGTCGTAAAAAAGATGTGCAAGGACGTTTTCATCGATTTCATCAACATCTATTTCGTTATCTTCAACTAACGTCGCGATAGATCGCACAACGTCCACGATCTCTTTTCTCCCCCCATAGGCCAAAGCGAAGTTTAAGGAATGCCTCTCAAAATTCCGGGTGGATTCTTCGACACGCTCAACTGACCGAATAACTCCGTCTGGCAACAAATCACGTTCCCCGATCATTCGAACTCGTACTTCCTTTTTGTAGATTTGGTCTTCGTTAAACAAATCCTCAAATCTTTGTTCGATCAGTGCGAATAGGGGCTCGAGCTCTTGCTCGGGTCGACCGCAGTTTTCAGTTGAAAATGTATAGAGCGTAAGTTCCTTAATTCCAAGATCAAGACACCACCATAGAACCCGCTCCGTCGCTAAAGCGCCGTAAACGTGGCCATTTGAATGGGGTTCGCCAATCTTGTCAGCATATCGACGATTACCATCCTGTATGATAGCGACGTGTTGCGGAACGGAGGCCATCTTGACTTCTCTGACCAACAGCCGTTCATAAGCTTTATATAACGAATTCTGAGCGTTTTGTCTGATCCACGACATAATGCCCCTAAAACACAATGTCCTTAGTTAACGGAATAAGCCCGTGTTCTTCGCTTAGAAGCGACCGGACGACGTCTTCATATGTGTCCTTCAATGTATAGACGTTGTGATTCTGGGTGACGTCTATCCTAAATATCCCCAACCGAGTATTCATAAGCCCAACCATTGCGGAAACTCCGCGATAACTCACTTCATATCCGTTATCCTTCAAATGTTGGTAGACTTCTTCAGTAGTAAAGATATGCTTTTCTAGAAATAGCCCGAGCACAGCCCGTCGTACTCCTAACCCATCTCTTTCAAGATAATTCTTCAAACGGGCCTCAACATTCCTGTCGTTCAGCTCCATCACATCCGAGGCAATTATAAATCACCAACGAGATATTTACGTTTTCGGTTTGAAACAATCGCGTAATGGTGTAGTTTCCACCATCATACCGTCTGGATAAGTCTCAACGACGCGTGCATTCTCTGCTAGCTGTGGATGATTTGTTGCTAGCTTTAAAGCTAATTGCCACGAAGTGAAGAACTCGCCGTTTATAACCATATATTCCTTGCTCGAAACGCCTCTAAGATGCTCTGAACTCGGCATAGACTGCAAAACGCCAAAAACGAGGGTTCCGTCGTCGGTAACTTCATCGAATGGGCGAGCTAAACGTCGCGCTTGGCGCTTAAGTCGCTCTCTGAGCTGAACTCTGTCTTTTGACGACGAAGAACAGAAATATATCGGCAGTTCATCACTAACAGTCTCTAACGCGATCTCTCGGCTGCCGAAAGCTGCATAACCAGTTTTGAGCGGAACAAACCCTTTAGAGGTCATAGCGTCATAGTTTGTCTCTGAAAATTCAAGTTCGTTTAGATTGAGGAAACCTCCGAGATCCTTGAGAGCATCGACAATTACAGGGACGGGCTTAATCGCTGGAATCTCTACTCCCACGTGCAGACCGAGTTCCTTAGCATATTCGAGCGCTTCACAATAGCGTGAGGATGAAAAGAGATCCCACTCTTCTAGCGGGGGGTGAAATCGTATTTCATCTAACCCAGCGCAAGCAAGCGCGTCGAGAGTGCATTCATGGGGGGCAAGTGCACTATAAAGATGTATGTGATGCTCCCATCCAAACTCACTTTTTAAAAGCCTAATATAGTGTAGAACCCGATTGAGTTTTAACAACGGTTCCCCGCCCGTGATACCCGTACCAAGAGCATCCATGGACCGGGCTTCTTCTAAAACGTCAGCATCATTTCTTATAACCCGCTCATTAGCATATACGGCGTCTGTTCCCTTCCTATGGTCGGACAAAGGGCAATAATAACAGCCCCTGTTGCACAAACCGGTGACAAAGAGCACCATCTTAGCGCCAAGTTGACATAACTGGCATCCCTTGCTATGTCCTAGTCCCATAGCACTCAATTTCTCTTCAGTAATTTGAACTCACCTTGTGTATTCGTCAATAATTTGAATGAAATCCTAACATAACTCTCTTGATGGAATATGTGTTTTCTCATTACGTAAAAACTTAAGTAGAATCGTGTTAAGGGGTTTATAACTCCTACATACAGGCTAAACCGAAATAAAAGCAGCTTAAATGTGGTTGGGGGCTGCAATTTGAAAAAGATTCCGATAGACAAAATACTCCGCATCAAACAAAAGAGCTTCGAAGCTGCATGGAAATTTGGGGGCGAATTGCTCAATGATGGAAGTACCTACAATCAGCAACAAGTTGCAGGACCAGCCTCGCCAGGAAAGCCACATCCGCTCAACGAGCTCATTGAAAGGATGCGTCAACGCCTGTTGCGGCTGGGCTTCGATGAGACAATTAACGAGACCATTTTTCCACAAGAGGACGTGCTAAAACAGTGGGGGCCGACCGCGTATGCCATACTCGACCGCTGCTACTATCTAGCAGCTCTACCGCGCCCCGACGTCGGTTTGAGTTCGCAGAAACAAGCGGCGATAAGAAGCTTTAATATCGATCTGCCTCCGGAAAAAGTGGCCGCACTTCAGCTCATACTTCATAAACTCAAAACAGGTGAACTCGAAGGCGACGAGTTAGTAAGAGAGATTGGAAAAGAGTTAGATATTGCCGATGACTGTGCAGTAGAGGTCTTCGAAAAGGTGTTTGACGAGTTTAAAGACTTAAAGCCAATCCCTTCTAATCTTACGCTTCGATCACATATGACTGCTGCTTGGTTCGACACTCTCGCTTCTATCCAAAAAAACACCCGCGTTCCAGTAAAGCTGTTTTCGATTGGCCCTCGCTACAGAAGAGAACAACGCGAGGATGCAACGCACCTTCGCGTGCACGACTCCGCTTCATGCGTCGTGATGGATGAGGATGTAACTATTGACCTTGGCAAATGGATAGTGAAGGAGTTCTTGCTTCCTTTCGGATTTGAAGATTTTCAATTCAGACAAGTTGCCACAGGCACGGATACCTATTATGCCCCTGGCAAGCACTTTGAAGCTTTCGCATTTCATCCAGGTTTTGAAGAAGACGGAAGCGAAGACGCTGGATGGCTCGAAGTGGCTGATTTCGGCCTATACAGCCCGCTCACACTCGCCAACTATGGTATCGAATTTCCCGTAGTCAACTGCGGCATTGGCGTTGAAAGGATCGCCATGCTAATGCACGGATATAAAGATATCAGAACCCTTGTTTATCCCCAGTTT
>DASVJT010000225.1:0-4725 GCA_036385775.1 archaeon | reverse complement strand
TGTCCCCACTGCGGTCGCGCCAATTGCTAGGACCGCTAATGCACGGTTTGTAGAAAGCCCTCTGCGTTCGAGATTGTGGAGCAACGGGCTTAAGAGGATAGCGAGAAAGATAGCGAAGAGCGTTGGGGCTACGATACCGGCAGCAGCTTTTATACCGGCGAGGATGATAATTGCACTCGCCCCCATCACAAGCAGGCGGACTAATGGAGGTAAGCGCTCGCCGCCTAGCACCTCTCCAATATCTGTCGACATGCTTTCTCACGCTCTTTTAATCGCTAGGAAGGGACTCGAGGCCAATCGTTTCATTTGACTGACAGGCGAAAAACGGCCCTTGGAGGACATGTTTACCATCCTGCACTGTCGGTCAGCTCCCATTTAAAGTTGACGATTATCCAACTCTCGACACAGCTTGATGTCTCTTTTAACGTTGGCTATATCGGTAGCACGCGTACGTCCGGCTTATTTAAGCTTGGCACCATCGAGGAGCGCTCCTCGCAGTACGGCATATGTCAAATCGGCGTTTTGTAAGTTTGCTTCTCTCAGATCTGCATTCGTCAGATCTGCTCCGTTGAGGAGTGTGAAGCTCAAATCAGCGTGTTGCAAATTCGCGTCAAAAAGCAGTACTCCCTTAAGATTCGAGCTGTGGAGATTTCCGTGGGAGAGGTTCGCGCCGCTCAACTGTGCTTTTTCGACTGTGGCAAAGGTGAGCGTGACTCGTGAAAGGTTGGCCCCAGTTAAGTTCGCTGCGTATAGAGTCGCTTTATCCATACAAGCACCGCTCATATTAGCGCCGGTTAACGTACAAAAGGTCAAATCAACGCGAGCTAGGTTGGCGCCTCGTAGATCTGCGTCGGCGAGTTCAACCCAGCGTAACTCGGCCTGTCGTAGATCTGCCCCGCGGAAGTCTGCCTTTCGGCCGCCCGGTTGACCTAATCGCCACTTTCCGTGCAGAACGACGATCTCTCGAATCTTTGCTGCTTCCATCCCTTATGACGCTTTTTGTGTGGGCATACTGCCGTATGCCGGCATGATACTTGCAAGCAGCGCGAGTGCCGGTCCGACGTAGATTCCGGTCCACGTGAATATCGCTATAAGCCCCAAGATAGCGATGGCAACCCGTGGCCATATGCCCGGCTGCTCTCGCCGTTGCAATACCACTCGCAGCGCTAGGATTCCTAGGATGACGGGCACGAGCACGAATATGAGCGTGATGAGCGCTTCTGGTTCAACGGACGAACGCGAGATGGCAAGGAGCATCTGTACGAGGGTGTAGGCCCCCGTCCCGATGAAGATGAGGCCCGCAAGCGTACCGAGCAGCGTGAAGGGCGATCGCAGCGAGGCGTGCTCGTCGCTTTTCATCACGAGGATCCCGAGCCCGACAACCACCACCAGAACCATCGGGGCGAGTAAGACGAGCGGGTTCTGACCCTCCCACAGGTGAACCTGGAACATGCTGTACGGAATGAGCACGTACTCGGTCGGCGTGTATGTCTCCCGCTCGCCGATAGCCAAGCCATAGGCACCACCGTTGGCCGCATCGTACACGGCGACATAGTAGGTTCCGGTCGCGGGGGCCTTGACCTCTACGCTTCCAAGGTCGTAGAAGCTACCTGGTCCAAAGCCCTCGTACGTGGCCGCATCGGGCTGTTGAGCCTGCATCACGATGCTCGATGCCACTAGTGGGACCGCGACATTAGCGGGGACGGTTCCGTTACTCGTCAATCCCGGGCCCATGAGCACGAAGCTTGGGAGGAAACCGAGGTTTGACGCTTCGGTATTCTTGTAAAGCTGCACGTATATGCTCTCTCCCTGAGTGACATCGAATCGATAGTACTGGACCTGTCCCGGCTGGAGCGTCGTGTACAGCGCCCAAGATTTTGTAGGATCGTTGACCACGTAGGCCGAGTCGAGGCTTGTGTTGTTGCCCGGGAACACGGGCGAGTGCGCAGAGACAATAGGGGTAAAAAGCGCGCAGATGGCAAGAATCGCAAAGAAGATGATGAGTGTGCGTCTCATAATATCCCCTTGCAACGTTCTGAGTAAAAGGTTTTACACCCGTTAGGCACGGCTGTGCCGGGCGCCATCCGGTAAGATCGTGTTGATTGCCCGAACACGGCAGGCATAGGCGCAAGCTACTTCTGCAGATCGCGGCATGAAGAATAACGTTATGCAGCAAAATAGCGGCGGGGGAAGTGCACGGAGCAATCGACTCGCACAGGAAAAAAGTCCTTATCTGCTCCAACACGCGCATAACCCAGTCGACTGGTATCCGTGGGGACGTGAGGCCTTCGACACAGCCCGAAAAGAGGACAAGCCGATTTTTCTCTCAATAGGCTATTCGACGTGCCACTGGTGCCACGTGATGGCCCACGAGTCCTTCGAGGACCCAGAAATCGCCGCACTGATGAATGAAGCGTTCGTCAACGTAAAGGTCGACAAGGAGGAGCGCCCAGACATAGATGACGTTTATATGACCGTTTGCCAGGCACTAACGGGCACCGGCGGCTGGCCTCTAACGGTCGTTATAACCTCAGAAGGCAAGCCGTTCTTCGCGACGACGTATGTTTCTAAGGAGACACGGTTTGGACGAGTAGGGATGCGGGAGCTCATCCCACAAATAAAGGAAACGTGGTTAGCGAAAAGAACTGAAATCGACAAATCTGCCGAAGAGATCATATCGAGAATCGGTCAGTCGTTGCCAGAACCATCGACGACTGAAATTTCCACATCTACGATTCAGGTCGCATATGAAGACCTCGCAAGCGTCTTCGATGAACTGCACGGCGGGTTCCGAATTGCGCCAAAGTTTCCCACGCCGCACAACCTTATGTTTCTCCTGCGGTACTGGCGCCGCACCGGCAGTCAGAAAGCGCTGAAGATGGCAGAACGAACGCTTCAAGCGATGCGGCTGGGCGGCATTTATGACCATATAGGATTTGGGTTCCACCGCTATTCTACCGACGCGGAGTGGCTGGTTCCCCATTTCGAGAAGATGTTGTATGACCAGGCACTCCTCGGGCTCGCTTATGTCGAGGCGTTTCAGGCTACTGGTAATGGAGTGTATAAACGAGTCGCGCAAGAAGTCTTTTCGTTTGTCGCTCAGGAGATGACCTCGTCTGAGGGCGCGTTCTATACGGCAATAGACGCCGATAGCGAGGGTGAGGAGGGCAAGTTTTACTTTTGGAGCGAGGACGAGATTGAACGTATACTCACAAAGGAGGATGCCGATCTTGCTTGCAGGGCGTTTAATACGAATGTCAGCGGCAATTTTCGCGATGAAAGCACAGGGAAACGAAACGGCAAAAACATACTCCATATGCGAAGGTCACCGGCCGCGCTCGCGTCAGAACTAAATTTGCCGGAATCAACACTCAGAAACCGCTTGGACGCCATACGCGAGACGCTTCTCAAGGAGCGAGAGAAGCGGGTTCGCCCGCAACGGGACGACAAAATTCTTGCGGACTGGAATGGCCTCATGATCGCGTCACTTGCCAAGGGCGCACGCGCCCTTGATGAGCAGGCGTATGCGGTAGCGGCAGCAAGGGCCGTAGACTTTGTGCTCGCTCATATGTTCGATCGCAGAGGAAGGTTGCTTCACCGCTACCGCGAGCATGAGGCAGCCGTCTACGCCTCGTTGGATGATTATGCGTTTCTAACGTGGGGTTTGTCAGAACTCTACGAAACGACGTTCGAGACTCGACATCTGTCACTCGCACTCGAGCTTCTGGATCACACGCTGCGGCACTTTCGCGATGAAGCGGGAGGGGGTTTTTACGGGACAGCGGATTACGCTGAGCCGCTTATCCTTCGCAAGAAAGGGGCTTACGATGGAGCAATTCCATCGGGCAACTCGGTTATGATGTTAAACCTCACTTTTTTGGGGTTACTTAGCGGGAGGGTCGCGTATCTCACGGAGGCTTCGTGTCTCAGCAAGGCGTTTGCGAGAGACGTTGACCGTGCACCAGAAGCATATACGCAGCTGTTAAGCGGTGTCGACCTCGCGCTCGGTCCATCCTATCAAACCGTTGTCTGTGGTAACGTATCCTCTGCGGATACGCGCGAGATGCTAACGGCGCTTAGTACAGCATACTTGCCAAGCAATGTGGTCGTCTTTCTTCAGTCAGATGCCGAAGACGCGGAGCTCGCTGATATCGTTCCAGGAATGCAGCTCAAGAAATGCATCAGCGGAAAGGCCACCGCTTACGTCTGCCAGGACTACCGCTGCAGAGCGCCGACAACGGACAAGAGCGAGATGCTGCGCACGTTAGAAGCAGGAAAAAAACGGGACGCCGGGACGGCTTTCGCAACGAAATAACGCTCATTTCCAAAAGAATCGCTGGGTTCCGTACCTCTATATCTTTGATAGCGCTCGTGAACTACACCAAACTACACCAAAATTACAAAGTAAGATAGCGGGTCACATACTGTCTGTGCTGAAGTGTCGCCTTTAAGTGACCAACCATAGTGATGCAAAGACAGAAGTAACACTTTCAGTCAATACGGCGAGTCCAGCTTTGGCTAGGCTCGTGCTTTTTTCCCCAATCTTTTTGCGATACTATCAGGTATCACTGATCGTCCGCACTCTTTAAGCTGCGCCTCGCGCTGATCATCGGACTACAAAAAGGTAAAAGTGAGGAGTTACGTTACTCAATCTGAGTTGAGGTTATAATAGACGTACGTGCACGGCTTACGCTTTTTGTTGCGTTTGAGCAGGGATCGCAAGAC
>DASVJT010000224.1:0-3264 GCA_036385775.1 archaeon | reverse complement strand
TCTGACGGATTTCTTGAAATCCCAGAGCATACAGAGATTCTTGATGAAAATGCAGAAGTTGAGGTCACGCTTTTCGGAGAATTTGAACAGACAGATCTGATGTTTATTGGGAGCCACGATGTTGGGATAGACATCCTCTTTCAGATGATTGAAGACGTAGCCCCGCACGTAAAAGTCGTCAACGTCGGCTCGCAAGGGGGGCTTGTTGCGGTCCGCAAGGGAGTGGCAGACATTGCTGGCACTCATCTCCTTAGTGCCTCTGGAAAGTACAACCTCCAGTTTATCAAAGAGTTCGGATTGCACGACGTTGCCTTGGTCAAAGGTTATTTGCGCCAACAGGGGATTATCACTCGAAAAGGGGAAATGATCTCACTTGCTGAGCTTCCGCAAACGCAGTTCATTAACCGGAATGTAGGGTCCGGAACTCGCGTTTTAACAGACGCGTTGTTACAGCAGATCGCAACAACACGCGGGATAGAGTTTGATGTATTTACCCAGTCCATCAAAGGCTATGACTATGAGGCGCGAACGCACAGTGCTGTTGCCTCTGCAGTAAAAGTCGGG
Source organism: archaeon (assembly GCA_036385775.1). Lineage (GTDB taxonomy): Archaea > Halobacteriota > Bog-38 > Methanoflorentales > Methanoflorentaceae > Methanoflorens. Next base: position 2,700 of record DASVJT010000224.1, on the reverse strand, counting down.
AAAGCTGACGCCGGCATAGGTATCAAGCCTGTCGCTGACTTGAACGGTTTAGAGTTTCTGCCACTCGCTGATGAAGAGTATGATTTTGTGGTACCATTAGATCGCTTAGAAGAGCCCCCGCTAACACGATTTCTTCAAGCACTACGATCGGAGGAGTTCGCGTCGCGCTTACCATCGGGAATACAAACCTACGATAAGACGGGGTATATTATCAAGATTGACTAACCGATCCGTAAGCAAAACTGCGATCTTTTCACTTTTTTCGCAAAAAAGGAATTTTTTAAGAGTTTTTTGAATAAAAAAAGGAGTTTTGGGGGCCTATAAAAAAGGGGAGATACGTGTCTGGACCAGGGGAGACGCTAGCGATGCCAAACGCAAGAACGAGCCTCCTAACTGACGTTTATTCGATCTGGCTCCGGGAGATGACTCGGTACGTAAGAGCCCGGTCGCGAGTCATTATCTCGTTCGTCCAACCGATGGCGTGGCTCATCATATTCGGAGTAGGATTCAGCGCCTCACTCGGCTCATCGGTGCAATTCGCCGGGTCGACAGGCACGACGAATTACCTCGACTTCCTAGTCCCGGGGATCCTCGGCATTTTGGCAATTCTTAACAGTCTTACCTCGTCCTCAGGGATGAGCTTCATGTTCGACAAGCAGTTCGGCTTTCTCAAGGAGATCCTCGTTGCTCCGGTCTCACGATCCTCGATACTCCTCGGGAAGGCTCTCGGGGGAACGACTACGGCCATGATCCAGGGAATCGTCATCGTCGTCGTTGCATCCTTGCTCGGGGTAAGACTATCCGGCCCTCTGGGGCTTCCCGCTGCTTTCGCACTCGTTGTGGTGACCATGTTCTTTATCACCATGGGTTTTAGCTTGCTGGGGATGTGCTTCGCGTCCCAAGTTGATAGCATCGAGGGTTTTCAGGTGGTGGTGGTCTTCCTGGCCTTGCCGCTCTCTTTCCTGAGCGGCGCGCTTTTCCCCGTCACGTCGCTGCCCGGCTGGATGGAAGTGCTGGTTGATATCAATCCGCTCACGTACGCCGTTGACGCATTGCGGTACGCCATTACCGGACTGCACGCGTACCCTCTCACGCTCGACTTCGGCGTCGTTGTTGGATTCTTTATTCTGATGACCATCATCAGCACCCTCCTGTTTAGGGACGTGCATTGATATTAGTACGCACTCGCGGGGGGAAATGTTGCAGGGCTCGTGAAGGGGTCAACCTCGGTGAAGGATATATGGGAACAAGCATATCGATTCGTAAAAAAAAACGACCGGAAATAGGAGATCGTTAGTGATGTGGATCGCAGATAACGTATACGAAGTCAAATCGAGGGTAGTCAGTATGTTCGTGTACACGGCAGCTGGTTCGCCAATCTGCTTCGACACCGGCATTAGTGCGGAGCCCGCTAAACGGGAGTTTGATGCGCTTGGTTTCAAGCCTGAACACGTGAAGTATGTGTTTCTCACGCATACCGACAGCGACCACGTGGGCGGCCTGAATCTTTTCAAAAATGCCAACGTGTACTTGTCGATCGATGAAGAGCAGATGATTAATAGATCAACGCCGCGGGGCTTATGGTTCGTGCATAATCCACCGCTTAAAGAACCCTACACACTGCTCAAAGATGGAGATATTGTGCAGGCGGGAGAGACGAGAATAGAGGCGATATCAACCCCGGGCCACACTCCAGGCTCGATGTCTTACTTGGTCAATGATTCGATTCTGTTTGTTGGAGACACGCTGGCCCTAAAAGGAGGTAAGGTTCGTCCTTTCTCAAGGCTGCACCTGAGAGACATGATGACCATGGACATCGCCACACAAACTGAATCAGTAAAAAAGTTGGCACAACTCAAGAACATATCTCTGATGGTCACTGCGCACACTGGTTTCACAGCGGATTTTCAATCCGCGATGAGCAACTGGGTATAGAGTCCTATTTCTAAGCAGTGAAACTGAACAGGGTGCCTGCGCAGCACGCTGACACGCAACGCGGGCTGGTCGAGGTCTGTGAGCGGCAGTAGCGCGCGCTAAATATTACGTGTTGCACCTGATTCGCAGAAATAGAGTCCAGAAAACTGGTATTCGTTTTCTAGCGGACATCCGCCGCAGAAACACCCTTTACGCTCACCCAGAAGTTGCCAATGCTCCGGCGCCATTTTCCTGACGGTAAACGTCTCTTTAGCATCAAGTGACGATTCACGCATCGAAACAAAATTCATAGGAATTATGAGCGATTGGAAAATACAAAATATTGAGCGAAACTGCAGCCTGATCGCGGAAACATTTATGGTACTTCTCGGGTCTTTACTGCTGCAACACCGCATGTTCATCTCCGAGGCAGTGGTGGAGCAAACTGCGTGGGTCGTTGAGGAGGCGACATAGCTCGTGCTTTTAGTCGTATGCGGCAACAAGATTGCCGTTTTATCTAGTGATTTCTTCACACTGCTATCTTGAAAGAAACCCTGTTCAAAATGACAGCCGTTATTGCCGATAACATGCCTTTTCGGCAATTAGTGAAGAACATCACCGACTACCTTGAAAAGGAGCAGATCGATCAGGTGCTCGAAGCGGCGCACGAGTGCAGCACACGAGACTACCTTATGCTGCGGGTGCTGTGGCGCACCGGGGTACGGGTCAACGAGTTGCTCAGCATCACGCCATGCGACATTGAACCAAACAACAACGTGATCAACG
>DASVJT010000223.1:0-5140 GCA_036385775.1 archaeon | reverse complement strand
GAAAGGATCAATAGCGTTTGGACTTGTGAACATTCCCATAAAACTTTACTCAGCGATCGAACAAAAGCCACTTAAAACGCGGCTCTTGCACAAAGATAAGCTCTCACCGATACGATATAAGAAATGGTGCGACGCGTGCACGGAAGAGGTATCATCGGATGAGATTGTAAGAGGAATCGAGGTTGCCCCTGACCAATATGTCGTCATCAGCGAAGACGAGCTCCGGTCCATCAGACCTGAAAAATCAACATGGATAGAGATCGTCGAGTTTATCGACTCCCATCAAATCGACCCCATCTATTTCAACGCCCATTACTACGCTGGTCCGGAAAGGCCGAAGGACAAGACATATTTCCTGTTTAGAGACGTGCTTCGCCAGACTGCCAAGACCGCTATTGGCAAGTTTGTCATGCGGGACAAGGAGCACATGTGTGCGATCGAAGCCTATCGAGAGGCGTTGCTTTTAACGACGCTGAACTACGACTACGAAATTAGGGACATCACGCGAGTCGATGGTCTTGCGGAAGAGCCGCCAATTTCGCAAGCGGAAATGGATCTCGCGAGACAACTGCTCAATCAGATCACCGTCGATGAGTTTGACATCACTCAGTTTCACGACACGTTTGAGGACGAGCTCCGGCAACTCGTTGAGAAAAAAGCTAGGGGTGAAACGATTAGCGTCCAAAAGATCGAATACCGCGCGACTCCCGAAGAGAACCTCATCGAAGCGTTAAAGGCAAGCCTCAAATGATGCTTGCAGCCACTGGCACGCGTGAGACGCTGCGATCAAAGTCGTACATCTTCGAGCCTAAGCTGGATGGTTATCGGGCGCTCTGCCTAAAAAGGGGAGGGACGTTACAATTCACATCACGAAACAACCGGGACATCACCTCTGAGTTTCCCGAACTCGCGTTTGGCGATCTCATTAAGTCCGACTGCACACTCGATGGTGAGATCGTAATTTACGATGAGAAAGGGAACCCCTCGTTTGCGCTGATGCAGCAACGAAAGCACCTCCGTCCGCCGCCTACCTACGTCGCTTTTGACATAATTGAGCTGGAAGGCCGGGATCTGCGAAGGCTGCCGCTGTCAGAGAGAAGGAAGCTTCTTTTGGAGACCGTCAAGGAGGGGGGGAACTTGCAGACGATGCCAAGCACCGAAAACGGGGAGGAACTCTGGACCGTCATAACGGCAAGGGGCCTTGAAGGGGTGATGGCAAAGAAAAAGGACAGTATTTACATCACTGGGCGATCCCGTGCCTGGCTTAAGATCAAGCTCGAAAAAACGGTCGATTGCGTTATCGTCGGGTATGCCACAAAGACGAGAGAGATCGCATCGTTGGCGCTTGGTTTGTATGACGGGGTAGCCCTTACATATATCGGACAGGTAGGGTCTGGCTTTAGCGAGTCGCTCCTTGATAGACTTAGCAGGGAACTCGTCCGGGCGAGCAATGACGTTGCTCTTCCTACGAATGTACACCCTGTCGTTCCCGATAAGGTGTGTGAGGTTAGGTACCTTGAGTATACGAAGGACGGTCGGTTAAGGGCGCCAGTGTTCTTGCGGATACGGAGCGATAAGCCCCCAAGAGAATGCACGATAGATCAGGTGACAAAAGGTGCTTGAGGACTACCGGAAAAAAAGGGATTTTACAAAGACCGCCGAACCAGCGCCTGAACAGTTGAAAAGCGAACAATCGATCTACGTCGTGCAGAAACATAACGCGAGGCGAATCCATTTTGACTTGCGTCTCGAGCATGATGGCGTCCTGATGAGCTGGGCGGTTCCAAAAGGGCTCTCAGACGACCCGCAGGACAAGCGGCTCGCGATCAGGACCGAGGATCATCCCGTTGCATATGCTACGTTTTCAGGTGCGATCCCTGAAGGAGAGTACGGTGCGGGGACCGTTGAGATATGGGATAATGGAAAGTTTGTCAACATTACCATAAAGGGCGGCAAGGTTCAGCCGCTTGGCGAAGCGTTGGAGAAGGGACACTTCATCATCTATCTGAAGGGCAGTAAGCTCAACGGGTCCTATGCGTTCACGCGTCTTGATAATAACGAGTGGATCATCATCAAAAAAAGGGAGAAGCCTCACCTGAGCACCTATACGGACGTTAGGGGGCACCGTATTACTATAACGCATCCTGAAAAAGAGCTCGATAAGGGGATAACGAAAGCCGAGCTTGCTGAATACTATCATAACGTCGCACCGTTGATGCTGCCCCATGTTAAGGACCGGTTCCTCTCAATGTTCAGATTTCCCGAAGGGGTGCGCGGAGAGAAGTTCTTCCAAAAGAACATTCCTGACTATTTTCCAGAATGGATTGAAAGCAAGTGTCTTGAACATGAAAGCGGCGTGACCTGCTATGCGATCGTTAAAGACGAAGCAGCGATCGTCTACATCAGTAATCAGGTTGTGGTGCCCCACATCACGGTCACTCGAATTGACAAACCCGACCTTCCCGACAAGATGATATTTGATCTAGATCCGTCTCAACCCGATGTGTCATCGCTCAAGTCAGCCGCGCTCAAGTTGAAGGGCTTCCTCGGGGCTTTAGGCTTTAGAGCGTACATCATGACAACAGGTGGCAAGGGCTACCACGTCGCCGTCCCCGTTAAGCGCGAGCTTGATAATAGGGGCGTCCGAAACTTTGCCCTTAAGATCGCTCAGACCCTCGCAAAACAAGACGCCACCGTAACGACAGACCTGAGAGTGGAAAAAAGGAAGGGACGGATCTTTATCGACGTAAACAGGATATCAGCGATGCAGACCTCTGTAGCGCCGTATGCCGCACGATCAGAACCAGGGCTTCCTGTGGCGAGCCCGTTTCCTTGGGACGAGCTGCCAAACATCGACCCGCGATCGTACTCAATCCGGAATTATCCGAAAGTAGACGCTTGGAGCGACTTCTTTGCGAGCGCCATATCAATACGGGATGTAATCGTGAAGCTCACTTAAGCTGTTAAACGCGCCCGAACAGGATCTTTTACAGCGAATTAGGGTTCTTGCAAAGAAGCTCGCACATTCCGACGAATCGTGTTCAGAACGACCCTAGTCGTTTAATTTCCAGTACACCCGGTGATCGGTGATGTCGTAAGTAACCTTATACGTGCTAACAAGCCCACTCAAGTGGCCTTTTATTGTAGTAACAGAAAGCCAGTATTGAGCTAGGTTATCTTTTACGTCAAGCTCTTTGAGCACGCCATAGATGAGTTCTTCCGTTGATCGAGGATGCGCTAAAAGTCGAAGTATCATGGCATCGATCTGTGCAAGCCGCTCTAAATGAAGCGCGATCTGTTCAATGCTTTCTTCCTTTGACATAACCGCGCTGTGACTCGGAACGATCCAGTCAAACGTGGCTTTACTAATTGCTTCAAGTGAGCGGCGTGTAAGCTCGACGTCTATGGAGTAAGGCAACTTGTGTCGTTCCCAGATTGCCTTCGGGTAGAGTGCGTCTCCTGCAAAGAGCACACCGTCGCATAAATAGCCCGTGTGTCCCATCGTATGACCAGCTAAGGGCAAGGGGGCCATATCTCCTTTAAACGGGTACTCCTCGGTATAGCGGTCGACCTTGCACGGCTCTCCTAGGAAGAATTTCGTCGTCATCTCAACTGGCGGACGCGCCCAGTTGAACATACCGCGAACGTTGACCTCGGGATTCTCGATCAAAAATGCGTCCTCTTTCGGAGCTACCACGAGGGCGCGCGTGCGTTTCTGCAGCGTACTCGCCCACGCGAAGTGATCGGTGTGTCCGTGCGTGATAAGAATCGCCTCAAGATTGAGCGGGGCATCGATAACGGCTGTATCTATTAAGTGATTTTCGTAAAGGCCTACGTTGGTTTTGCCGAGAATGCATTTGACGTCATTCAATTCGATGAATTTTTGCCTCACTTATGTCGCTCTCCGAACAGTCTTCAACAGTTTTCGGGGGTGTCATTCTAACAAGTGAAAATGCGACACACCGCGCCGTATGTCATGACGATCGAATGTAAGCTGGTACTCAGCGATAACTCTAACGGCTTAGAAGGTGGTGCCTGCAAGCGGCTCTTTTCTGAGAATATCACAATCTGTTAAGCAACAAAGGGCCTACGATATTACTCTTGGTCCGTTAACGCGCGTACTAAATATAACAAAAGCAAGTCACAACTGTGACACGAAGTTCTTGTCGCAAGCGTTTAGATAGAGGTCTCATGTTTGCACTCTCCAAAGCGACAGAGATGCGATGCAGATCGGCGCTCAGGAACGGGCCAGTTTGCCGTCATGCTTGATCCCGGCGCTCGCGTCCTCAATTTCCACGTGGAGGTGTACGAAGATGGAGATTCAGTTAAGTAAATCGTCCAAAGCAACTACTACTATGACCTTCACTCGGGATGTGTCAAGGGACTTCAGATGCGACGCTGAGGTGTGCTCCAAGTGTGCAGCTGACGCTCACGCTGAAATCATCCGGTTATATGACACGACTGACGAAATACACAAATAAGAGTCTAGTTTCTACCTTGAAGCAAGGCCGTGACACGCACTTAAAAGCAACGCCTGCACTATTGAACGTCAGACGTTAGTCGAATAAGGAATCTTCGAGCACTTATTAACTGTTGGGACTATCTCAAAGCCTTTCGAAGGAGTTAACATAGCTAATTATCATGCAGATTCCGCTTTGCGTTTGCAGTGACAAGCTCTTGCAACGGAGGATCTTTAAAAAGGAAGTTAAAACTATATCCTAGCGGGCACTAAGTATCCCCTCACGGCAAGTTAAGTTGAACACCAGGCAAACAGAAAACGTTAAGCCTAATATAATAAGCTACATAACTACTACTGATATTTGTTTATCAATGGCGAGGCGATTTGATGTATTACGCTAGAGCAACTGATCAAGCAACACAAGAACAAGGGGAATGTGGTGGAGCAGTCACTGCAATACTCACAGCAGCTTTAGAACAGAACTTGGTCGATGGAGCGTTGGTTATTAAGAAAAGCGAAAGCATTTACGACGGCTTTCCATTTTTTGCCACGACTAAGGAAGAAATAGCAGAAGCTTCAGGCTCGCTGCATTGCGCACCGACACTCAGCGCAAAGGTAATCAAGAATTACCTCAATGCCGCGCGGGATACACGCGTCGCCGTCACATGCAAACCGTGTGAC
>DASVJT010000222.1:0-4087 GCA_036385775.1 archaeon | reverse complement strand
TCAGATGGTCAAACTCGGAGAAGACCCCGCAGATCCTGGGGGATACTTTATTGTGAGCGGCTCAGAGAGAGTAATAATTACCCTCGAAGACCTCGCGCCGAACAAAATCTTTGCAGAGTATGATGAACGCTATGGGGGCCGCATAGAGGTTGCTAAGGTTTTTTCGCAGCGGCGGGGCTACAAAGCTCTCGTAATGGTGGAAAGAGGTCGTGATTCGATTTTAGAGGTGTCATTCCCTTCCGTTTCTGGAAGGATTAACTACGTCATGCTAGTAAGGGCGCTCGGCCTAGTGACTGATCAAGACATCGTGCAATCCGTGTCTAATGATCCAGAAATTATCAAGTTCATGCTGGAGAACATTGAAGAAGCTCAGGAGTTCACCCAAGAAGAAGGAGAGTCACTTGATGAGCTTTACCAGAAGATTCAAGAAACGGCAATGAAAAAGCTAGGCGAGAAGGTCGCTGCCGGCCAAGCTACTGAATATCAAGCAAAAAGGTCTAACTATGTGGTCGATCGTTATCTCCTGCCCCATCTCAACGACCCGCTCCTATCCGAGGACGAAACACGGTTAGTCAAAGCGCACTTTCTTGGAAGAATGGCAGAAGCCTGTTTCAAATTAGCTCTGCGCAAACGTGGAGAAGACGATAAGGACCACTACGCAAACAAACGCTTGAAACTTGCTGGCGATCTTATGGAGGATCTATTTCGTGTGTCATTTAGTCGACTAACGAGAGACATAAAGTATCAACTCGAGCGTGCAGACATGAGAAATCGCGAGCTCAATGTATTGACTGCAGTAAGGGCCGACGTACTAACGGAGAGGCTCACTCATCCCCTTGCAACAGGAAATTGGGTAGGAGGGCGAACAGGCGTATCGCAACTGCTAGACCGCACTGACTATATGGCTATGTTATCACATTTAAGAAGAGTCATTTCACCGCTATCTCGCGCGCAACCGCATTTCGAAGCCCGTGACCTGCATCCAACGCAATGGGGTCGCATTTGTCCAAGCGAAACGCCTGAAGGACCTAACTGTGGGCTCGTTAAGAACTTCGCCCAGCAGGTGGAACTTTCTACAGCTTTGGAAGACGAGACTACTGTCCTGTCAGCGCTAGAAGAACTTGGCTACACGCCTATCGGACGTGAACTCGTGCCGGAGGAGAGATAAATGACTGAAGCCCGTATTTACGTAGATGGCGCCTTAAAGGGGACGCATAGCGATGCAAGACTATTTGTTAACCAGTTTCGAGCAAAAAGGCGACGTGGAGAGTTCCCACATCTGATAAATATTGCGTATCACGAAGATACGAACGAGGTTAGCATAAATACTGATTCTGGAAGGGCGCGAAGACCACTCATAATCGTTGAGGGGGGGGCGCCACTAATTACTGAAGACCATATCGACCAGCTTAAACGCGGAGAGCTTTCTTTTGACGATCTAATAGATAACGGCTTGATTGAATATATCGACGCGGAAGAGGAGGAGAATATATATGTTGCCGTAAATCCGGAGGACCTTACTGCTGAACACACTCATCTCGAGATCGATCCATCACTAATCTTAGGAATCGCAACAGGACTAGTTCCCTACCCCGAGCATAATGCATCGCCTCGCAACACTATGGGTGCCGGTATGGTTAAGCAGTCGCTAGGCGCCTCGTGCGCGAACTGGAAGCTGAGACCGGATACTCGATCACATTATTTACATTATCCACAACTTGGACTCGTAAAAACAAACGCTATGGAGACGGTAGGCTTTGACGACAGGCTTTCTGGACAGAACTTTGTAGTAGCTGTTCAATCCTTTGAAGGATACAATATCGAAGATGCGCTCATCATCAACAAGAGCTCAATCGAGCGCGGATTAGGCAGAAGCCACTTTTTCCGCACTTACGAAGCTGAGGAACGTCGATATCCAGGAGGACAAGAAGACAAATTCGAGATACCCGATGCAGAAGTTCGAGGGGCGCGCGGCCCCGAAGTCTACGCGAACTTGGATGAAGATGGGTTTGTGAATCCAGAAGCCGTAGTTCAACCCAACGATGTGCTAGTAGGAAAGACTAGCCCCCCCAGGTTTCTTGAAGAGCCTACCGAACTTGGAGGCATAAGCACCCAAAAGCGGCGCGAAACGTCGGTTACGATGCGTTCAAACGAGAGTGGTGTTGTTGACGCAGTAATCATTACAGAAGGCGAGAACGGATCGAGACTAGTTAAAGCTAGAACCAGAGATCAACGTATACCAGAATTAGGAGATAAGTTTGCTTCGAGACACGGACAAAAAGGTGTAATCGGGCTTATTGTCCCCCAGGAAGATATGCCATTTTCAGAAGAGGGTATAGTGCCTGACTTAATCATCAATCCTCACGCGATCCCGTCGAGGATGACGGTCGGCCATGTCTTAGAAATGATAGGTGGAAAAGTCGGAAGTCTCGAAGGGAGGCGCATCAACGGAACCGCGTTTTCCGGTGAACCCGAAGTAACACTTAGAGAAGCTTTAAAACGAAACGGTTTCTCACACACCGGAAAGGAAGTCTTATACGATGGGGTCACCGGGGAGAGATTGGCAGCTGATATGTTCGTTGGAGTGATCCTTTATCAGAAGCTGCACCACATGGTGTCAGAGAAACTACACGCGCGGTCGCGCGGACCTGTGCAAGTACTAACGCATCAGCCGACAGAAGGCCGAGCACGCGAAGGAGGATTGCGGTTTGGCGAAATGGAACGTGATGTCATGATCGGCCACGGAGCGGCCCTAGCACTAAAGGAGCGACTTGTCGACGAATCAGACAAAGTTGAGGAGTATGTATGTACTGCGTGTGGAATGATCGCTACATTTGACAAACGTCGTAATGTGGTCTATTGTCCAAATTGTGGGGCAGACACTGACATCTATAAAGTAGAAATGAGCTATGCCTTCAAATTACTGCTGGATGAAATGAAAGCGCTTGGCATCGCTCCACGTTTAGAACTTGAAGACTCTGTGTAGTTGGGAGGACTCTATGAGCAGCCCGAAAAGAATAGGAAGAATCAAATTTGGGTTACTTTCACCTAAAGAATATCGGAAGATGAGCGTAACCAAGGTTATTACCGCTGATACGTATGACGACGATGGGTTCCCCATTGAAATGGGTCTAATGGATCCACGGCTCGGAGTTATAGATCCAGGTCTCCGTTGCAAGACGTGCGCTCAGCGTGCCGGTGAGTGCCCAGGTCACTTCGGCCATATCGAACTAGCCGCTCCCGTAATTCATGTGGGATTTGCCAAGCTCATTAGGAAGCTTCTTAGGGCAACATGTCGACGATGTGGGCACCTCTTGCTCGATGAGATTCAGAAGCATGATTTCCTGAGTAAGATGCACGAACTCAAGGACAAAAATTTCTCGACTGACGAGATCGTGAAAAATGTCATCAAAGAGGCAAGAAAATCAACCACCTGCCCGTACTGCACTGAGCAACAAAAGGAAATTAAGTACGAAAAGCCGACCCGTTACGTCGAAGACAGTCATAAGTTAATGCCGGCGGATATCCGCGATAGATTCGAACGGATTCCGGATGCCGACATTGAGCTGCTCGGCATCGACGCTGTAAATGTCCGTCCAGAATGGATGATACTAACTGTCTTACCAGTACCACCTGTAACGACACGACCTTCTATTACGCTTGAGAATGGGCAGCGATCCGAAGATGACCTAACCCATAAACTGGTAGATATTATAAGAATAAATCAGAGATTTCAAGAGAATCGAGAGGCGGGAGCACCGCAGCTCATTATAGAGGATTTGTGGGAACTCTTGCAGTACCATGTCACAACTTTCCTCGACAATGAAGTATCTGGGGTTCCACCAGCGCGACATCGCAGCGGACGGCCTTTAAAAACACTCTCACAAAGACTTAAAGGCAAAGATGGACGATTCAGGGGCAGCCTTTCCGGCAAAAGGGTGAATTTCTCAGCACGAACCGTGATTTCGCCTGATCCAAACTTGAGCGTAAACGAAGTTGGGGTTCCTGAAACTATAGCCAGCGAGATGACAATACCTATCATTGTGACTTCGAGGAATGCTGTCGAATTGCAGGAATATGTTAAGCG
>DASVJT010000221.1:0-1671 GCA_036385775.1 archaeon | reverse complement strand
ACAAGCGCTAGATGTAACTGCTAAAAGCGTATAGATGACAATAGCTGCCATCGGTCACTGACTATCTTTTGCTTGAATTATTCCTAGTAAATGTTACGGCAGTCTTTCACCCTATTCCCGCTGAGCCAACGATAGCGTTTTTGCTCGAAAAACAAGTCAGTCCGCTGCTAGTCTGATTGTAGTCATCGCGGGCTCATTCATTGGCGCAGCCGTTGGCTTCCTTATTGGCAAGTACGGCCTCAGAAGAATCATCCCTTTTCACTACAGCGAACGCGACAAAGGGCTCAAAAGTGGTTTCGGAAGTACGGAGGAGCGCTTTTGTTAACTTCTCCCTGGATTCCTTTTGCAGGAGATCTTGTTTCGCTCGTTGCTGGCATGGAAAACTATGACGCTCCGCGCTTTGTCATTATTATCTCGGCAGCAAAAATAATCAAAGGAACGGCGCTCGTTTATTCCATCTCATTTTTTCTTCAGTTTTCAGGCTTGCATTTCTAAGGGAATCATAGGCTGCATAAAGGTAGAAAGCTTGCTGAAGCAAGCATTGAAGACGTTAGCCAGCACGCAACAGGCGTTTGGTGGCGGGGTATGTAGCTTGCATAAGGTGAGTGTAAAACAGGTTGAATCAGAGTAGGCTGGTAAACTGAATAAGGAACTAATGATATGAACGTAAGCCCCCCTTTTGAAATGGCGGGGGCGTGTTACGAGATGGGAACACCATTCTGTTGGAGCTCGCAAAGTTTATGAGCGTGCACGCGAAAAGTGAAGCCAGGCTCCGGTAGTGTAGTCCGGCCAATCATGAGGGACTCTCACTCCCTCGACTTGGGTTCAAATCCCAACCGGAGCATCTTTTTCTTGGTCGCTTTTAGCCCGCGCTGGCCGAATATCATAATGCATGCTATATTGTCAGTGCTTTTTTAGTGCCGTAAGCAAGATCGTTTCAGTTTTATCCCGTCAATCTGAAGATGGCTCATGGAGCAATAGCTCACGCAAGATTTCCATTCCGTTGATTGCAGCGGGAAATCCTGCATACACGGCCATCATCATGATGACCTCCGTAACTTCTTGAGGTGTGCATCCGCTGTTAAGCGCTGCCTGAATGTGATCGCGAAGTTGACGCTCCCGATTGCCAAGTGCCGTGAGAGTAGCGATAATACATAATTCGCGCTGGTTCGGAAGTAGTCCGGGCCGTGTATAGATATCACCATACGCAAACTCGATCACAAAGCGCGCGAGGTCGGGCGCTACAGCGTCCATACTCTGCACGAGATCGTTGAGGCCCTTCTCGTTGGCCTTCCGCAGCGCAGCCAAACCGCGTTCAAATCGTTCGTCTTCCATGACCGTCTCCTAAAATAGCCTTCAACTGTTGTTACCACTCTCACCTTGGATAAGGCATAGATGAGAAGATTGGTTATGCAGCTTGATAATGCCGATCGCAAACAAACAAGCTGTTGACACGTAATGCAAATGGGATTAAAAAAATGAGTGACGTCGTGTAAAAAGTGGTATCACTCTTCGACCAAGGTTATCGCCTCGGTCGGGCAACTATCAGCCGCTTCTTGACAGTCGCACTCGCTGCAAGCTGCAGCGTCAATGACGTGTGACAACCCATCATCTTGCAGCTCAAAGACGTCTGGGCACACGTCCTCGCATGCACCACAACCGACGCAGAGC
>DASVJT010000220.1:0-24205 GCA_036385775.1 archaeon | reverse complement strand
TAACCACCAAAACACGACCCATTGGATAGGGAGAATGCCATCTGGAAAATGAATATGTGCCATTGCAACGCTCAGACAGATCTAACGAACTACTCACTCGATTTGTTACAAGAAACTTTCTGTATAACGGCAGCAATAGTGGTATGTGTGCAGAAACTCAAGAAGGCTTCAACTAGAGCTCAGGTGAGTTTTTATCGAACGCCACATCGTGCTTTTCCAAACCTATCGGTTCCATATTCAGCGTTCTAAATCGATGATAAGGCCGTTCGTAAATGATTACCGGATTGGCAAGTGTTCTTGATCCCTTCCCAAAAAGAGATATTCGTGCGTAACTGCTGGTTACCTCATCAAGAGGGTGGTTCCCTTCGGCCTTATCAAAAAGTCGATCGATGTGCCCCCGAAATCGAGGATGGGACCTTTTGTACCACTCTCGTGCAAGATCAAACTGATTAAAGTTTCTTTCAAGTGTTGTACTCCTCACCTTGACGCATTTCGACTGGAGCGCTAACGTGCAATCAGCAGCATGTGATCCCCTCAAGTCGCTATGAAAAAGCGCGGTGTTAACTTCTTCTTTTTCGAATTTCGCCTCGCCTAAGGTCTCAATTCTCGAAAAGGCCGCGATTATGGCCACTAATGAATCTTGCATCTGGCGTTTTACGCCTTCTACTAGCGAGTTTTCGTCGAAATGGACTCTTTCTCTTACAGTGTGCGAGGGTTTCCCTTTATCAGACGACTGAACCAGCAACTGATCAAGGATTAGCAGCGTTGGCAGATCACGATCCACGCCAACTCGATCTTGGGCGGTGCGTACGACGCGTCTCACGTCTGAAGCGGTCATTTCTGAATGTACCTCTATCATTACAAGATAGGGGGCTATTCGCCTGCTCAACCGTTCTCCTCCCTCAACTATCCGCTCCAACATCGTCGCATCTCCATCGCAAAAGCCATTTTTACGATACTCCGAGAGCTCCTTCACATCGACGCCGCAGTGTCGTGCCATGGCGCATTCTGCAAAGCCGTCTTTGCTTATTGCGCGACTTACAAATATCGTAGGGAACCGGCGTTGAGCAGCAAATTCAGCACACCAAGCACAGAAGTCCGTGGCCTCCACGGCCGACGATGCATTGACCGCGTATACCCCGCCTGGCTTCCAGCCGCCGCCTAAAGAAGCGTTCAGCCACTCTGAACTGGTAGGAATGGCGCTGCACCTGCTGGAGAAAAGGTTTGTCACGAAGTCACTGAGGTCTTGCTCAAAGAGGGGTTTCTTATCGTGCGCCGTGTTTGACAAGGTGCTTGATTGCTGCTCAAGAGTTCTCAAGATGACGTCAAGTGGAAGCGCGCTCGACGCCAAGGCAATTGCAGCTTGACGAACGAGTTCTTGGGCCCGTAGCCGGGCCCCGCGCGCACAAATGACGCTCAAATACTCGATGAATTTGTCGTGCCTACATGATGGACGGCTTTGAAGCCGCTGCAAGTATTGTTCTATCTCATCCACGAGCGGTCGCAACTTAGGGCTTCGAGAGAGGCTAGCCAAAATTGCGGTGCATCGAATCGGTCGGCCGTGATAAGCGAGGTACCGACACACGTGCCAGAGCGCGCGATTGAGAGACACACAAGTGCCGTCTCTACATCTATACTTATCGATAAATCCCTCAGAAAGGAGGCCCACCCTCAGCCCTTCGCTGATGCTCTCCGGATTGTTTAACAAATACGTAAGGGCCTCCTGTTCCATTTGGGCCTCGACGTAGCCACTTTCGTGACCCGATTCTTCACGCGGCTCGGAAGGATAGTACTCACAGCCCCAGCCGGTGCACGCCCCACGCTCTCGGAGTTCCTTGCTGAACCAAACGTCCTCACAGCTCCAATGGTTCATCTTTTGATAATTTCGAGCCCATGAAAGGCATTCCTCAAACTGCTTGAACTCGCTTACTCCCCCCCGCACATCGGCATCTAAGGAGCCGGAGTGCTTCAACATCGTTTTTGCCATTTTTATTCCTTGCACGTCGTTCAGCCCTTTCGTCACCACATATCGTGCGAGGAGCGTGCGCGCCTTGTCGCATCTCATGTCAGAAGGAACGCCGTGACGCAAAAGATGACGAACACATGGCGGATGACGAACTTTGTCGCGAAAAGACTGCTGAAGCTGAAGTTCCCTCTCTTCACTGGACACGTTTCTCACATCCTCGACCGCCGCCTTCCTCAAGCAGGTATGCACCAACTGCGGTTAGGACGTATCACCTCGTATTTTGTCGAGTTACGCCGGTTTCTTGCTCCTTTTGACGTGTCGTATAACTTGCCTAAGCGATCGGTGAAAGTATCCGCCTAACAGAAAAGCCCGTATTTTTCCCCTATTTGACCGCTGATGTAAACCGTCGAACGTTCTTCTGATGCCCCCTTACTTTTTCACCCTCAGCTGTAAAACACGCTGGCCCCCTCGTAACATTAATTCCAGACGCCCTTTTGTGGAAGCGCGTGCGCCAAGCGACTTACTTCAGGTACATCCGTGTGAAAACGTGCGCCGAAATAGCGGAAATGAAACTATTTAAATACGCACGAACTCCTAAAACACGTGGTCTAATGCGGGAGCCCTACGACAGTCCAGCCCAACGCGGGAAAAGTGAACGAGACGAATCGGTCCTCGGTTTTTCAGATCTAGCGAGCTTGCCTGCTTTTATCTACCTCCTCTTTTTTCTTTTTGTACTGGTCGTATTTAGCGCCAATCCGTTCGAGCCCCAGGTATTTGGGTTCTACAAACTGTCGGTCTTCTTTCAAGTAGTGGCTTTTTTCAGCATCTTTTTTGTTCCAACGTTGTTGATTTACTTCGCTCTTGATCTTACTAAGAGCACTGCACATACGTGCATCGTGTTGGGGTACCCGCTGCTCGCGCTCGGTGTGGTGGCCATTCTCAACATCGCAGATTCTCCCCTTCTGGCAGCGCTAAGTGGATTGGTCCTCTTTGCCTTCTACTTCTTCTTAGGGTTGAGCCGGTCGACGACCGAACGACAGCGACGCACACTGCAGCCTGTTGTGCGCCCCCGTCCTTTTACGCAAGCGCCCCCTCAGATGCGGCCACAACAACGGCCGCAGGACGAGCGTGCTGCTGTGCAGAGACAGCAAACGTCACAATATGTGCCACCGAGCCGCCCTCAAGAATTCAGACGAGATGCCCGGCCCCAACGTGGAAGCTCCGATGGATTTATTTCGAGGCTCGATCGGTTTCTCGATCGATACGACTATGTCGAAGGAGAGGCTGTGAGAAAGGGTTCGAGGCGCGATGTGAAATCTCCAAGGGATCGGCGACGACAATAACGATAAGCTCAGCGATGGGCGGCTCCCTTAGCTTATGATGCAATCGCCACCATGATAATACGATGGACAATCTCCATTATAGGGAGGATCATCCCAGGCCGGGGGACGCCTATAGGGGTCTTTTGCCACACCAAGGACGCATAAATCAGCCAATATGAAGAGACAAACGTGGCAAATCCTACCAAGATCGCAAGCTCTTTTAGTCCCCTCCTGTAGCCAACGAAGTACGGCACAAAGAGAACCATAAGGGCTGATGTGATGACTCCAATAGTCCCTATAAGCGGGAAACTCAACGAGCTGATCAAGCCACTGATCTTTTGAGCGAATACCGTTATGTACGCAAGCGCTAAACCTGCGAAGATGATCCAAGCGGCGGCGAATGTCCGCTCTATGTTCTCTACATGCACGAGAACTTCACGGATGCTCGCGAGGGTGAAGAAGAGAAGAGGGATATAGAGAGGCAAGAAATAGCGCATGTCAAGTCCAAATCCCTGCTCTTGGAACGGCGCGTAGAATATAAGATGAGCGACGATACAGACGAAAAATGTCACTGCAATCGCATGTTTCTTATCTATCTTCAGGCGCATTGCGCTCTGCTTGAATCTCGCGAGCTTTTGCAGAACGTAGGGAAGCGAAGCAAAGATGGGAATTATCAAGAGGGGGCATATCTGGAAGACCGAGAGCGTTACCGGCATGTTGACATAGAACAGCACGTGGAAAAGATGTTGTGGCCAGTTAGCACTGTTTTGTACGTTCCACTCGCTAAAAAAGAGCGCCGGAAGTCGTTCAATCGTGGCAAAGAGTGCTGAGCTTGCATTCCCTGCGGCGATTGAGGTCTGCTGAGCGATTTCTTGGTGGGCACTTAGGTAGACAGGTGACAAGAATGGGTTGCCAAACAGCAGGTAGTTGTTAATGAAGTACGGGACCATCGCAAGCGTGACCGTCACCGCAGCCGTAATCAATGCTTTAATTCGCCCCTCTGAAGTCAGCAAATCCGTCAAAACGATGGCGATGAGGAGTGGAATGGCATCAAATACCCTAACCCAAAAACTAAGGCCAACTAGGACGTACGAAAGATAGCGATAACGCGTTTTTCCGTCCAGAAAATACGTGTAGAGGCCCCAAATACTCGCTACGATCAGCAACACCGATGCTGTATGATCCTTCGCTGACACTGCCCAGAACGTGATTGGTGTGGCAACGAGTATATAAGCAGCCCCGAACGCAGCGATGCGACTGTCAGCAAAATACCTCGCGAAGATACGCAGTGAAAGGACGACGATGACTGACGTTGCAAGGATATTGAACAGCTGGATAGCCATAAGAGCGCCCCACTGATCGAACTCAAGCGGTGGCAGCTTCGTCAAAAAGTAGCCGTTGATGATGAGCAAGACAAGTCCGCCGAACACGCCAAGGTCGCGGCCGAGTCGCGCCTTGCCCCAACGCCTTCCCAAAAGCCAACTTACCATGAATATGCTAAACGACCAGAGACAACTGAAGAAGAGCCTGATTCCAACGGTAGCACTGATGATGTACAAGAG
Organism: archaeon; assembly: GCA_036385775.1. Taxonomy (GTDB): domain Archaea; phylum Halobacteriota; class Bog-38; order Methanoflorentales; family Methanoflorentaceae; genus Methanoflorens. Next base: position 19,355 of record DASVJT010000220.1, on the reverse strand, counting down.
AGCGTAAAACGGCGCTGCAAAGACAGCTAGCGCGTGCGTATAGAACGCGTACACGTGGCCTTGATAGGTAAATGCAAGTAGTGGCCCCGACGCTCCGAAACTCAGACCCTCGTAAAGCCTCGTCGGCGTCATCTCCAACGAAAGAACCCCGTGTCCGAGATTGATGAGCTGTGCCGCGAGCGTAACCTCATCGTTGATAAAGATGTTTACGTTCCAGAGCGCTATACAAAAAGCGATGGACGCAAAAAAGAATGCCACAGACATATCGTCAGACAAGATGTATCTGCAGAATGTCCGAAACTTGTTTAGGTTCATCACTTACATAGGCGACTTCTTAGCCTCTCGCTCCATGATCGTTTCATAGACCTTGATGTACCCCTCTACCATGCGATCTACATCGAAGAACTCGGCGCGCCTCCTGCAGTTCTGTCTTCTAATGCTTTGGATGAGACCGACCTTATCGATGGCGTCGGGGATGCTCTCGACGATAAATCCTGTCTCGCCATTGATAAGTATCTCTGGCACGCTTCCTTTGTTTGTCGCAATAACAGGCGTACCACAGGCGAGAGACTCAACAAGTGTAAGACCGAACGGTTCCGCAAACGAAATCAAGTGCAAGCTACAATAAGCGCGTTTGAAAAGCTCTATCCTTGTTTCTTCGTTTACCATGCCGAGATATTGTATCTGCTCCCCATCAATTTCGGGCTTTACGAACTTCTCGAAGTAGGCACGATGTTCGCTCGCAACGAGTCCGGCGATCTTAAGGGTCATACCCGTCTCCTTTGCCACCTCGATAGCGCGATGAGTGCCCTTATCATAAGATATGCGCCCGAAGAAGAGGAGATAATCACCTTGAGCGTCGCTATAGTCGAAGGAGTTGACTGCGATGCCATTGTACACAGTGGCGACATAGTTTAGACCTTCAGCTCGGTCGCTATCGCTAATGGACACGTAATAATTGTCACGGTATTTCCTGTATACAGGAAGAATCCGTTCCGAAGAGAATCCGTGAATGGTCGTTAAAAGAGGGGTGCTTGTGAGCCTCGAAAAAGTCAACGGATAGAAATCATAATGACTGTGTAGAATGTCGAATTCACGGGATTTTTCAAAAGCGTTCGAGATATGGAGCCATTGACAGACGCCAGCGTCAAGTGATTCATCTTCATAGAAGCCGTGCGGACACACCCATTCAAGCTTAGCATTCGTAATAGAATCACCGGTCGCAAAGAGGGTAACGTCGTAACCTCGTTCGACTAACCCCTCAGTGAGGTGGTGCACGACCGTTTCCCAAGGCCCATAGTGGAGTGGTGGGGTCCTCCACGAAATAGTCCCCAAAATTCCAATCTTCAATCGATCATTCCCTGCGCATTACGTTTGGCCTATAGCTACCCCCCAAAAACGACGTATGCTATGAACTCGACACTTTAGCGTAGCTTCAGCGCGTTTACGTCGCTCTGAAGCACCCCTGCGCTGTCGGTGCGCTCCCAGGGCAGATCTAGATCAGCGCGTCCAAAATGTCCATAAGCAGCAACTTGTCGATAGATCGGCCGTCTGAGTCGAAAAGTGTTAATAATCCAGCCCGGAGTGAGAGCGAAACGTCGCATTATAATCTTAGAGATAGTCGCTTCGGGTATGTGAGCCGTGCCAAACGTGTTGACGTAAATAGCGATCGGCTTCGCGACGCCGATTGCATAAGAGACTTGGATCTCACACTTATCAGCAAGTCCCGCTGCAACGATGTTTTTTGCAATATACCTCGCTGCGTAAGCTGCTGACCGATCGACCTTTGTTGGATCCTTTCCCGAAAAAGAACCACCGCCGTGTCGTGCCATCCCTCCATACGTGTCTACGATGATTTTTCGTCCTGACATGCCGGAATCCCCCTTAGGGCCGCCGATGACAAACCGACCTGTCGGATTGACCAACACCTTCGTGTTTTTGTCCATCATAGAGGGTGGGATCACGAAGTCGATTACCTTGGCCCGAACGTCATGTTCAATGGTATCAAGCGTAACGTCAGCAGTGTGTTGTGAAGAGACGATGATCGTGTCAACTCGTGTTGGAACGTCGTTAACATATTCTACCGTAACCTGCGTCTTTCCATCGGGTCCGAGGTAACTTATTTCTCCTGACTTCCTTACCTCAGTAAGCCGCAACGCAAGCTTGTTAGCGAGTAATATCGGCATCGGCATAAGCTCCGGCGTCTCGTTTGTGGCGTAGCCGAAGACCATTCCTTGATCGCCGGCGCCAAGCTCAGCTTCCTCGGTTACGGATGATATGAAGGGTTCGCACTCGACGTCCACGCCGGCCTCGTCTGCAGACGTGATTCGGCACTCGAATGACTTGTTGACACCCTGGGCGATGTCGGGCGATTGTTCTTTGATTGACACCACGATGCCGCAACTGTCCGAATCGAACCCAAATCGTGAATCGACATAGCCTATGTCACAGATCGTATCTCGTACCACGCTTGGGATGTCGACGCTACACGTTGTGGTAATCTCTCCGATCACCACAGCAAGCCCTGTGGTCACCGCTACTTCGCACGCAACGCGAGCATTCCTTGGATCATGCTCGATAATCGCGTCTAGTATCGCATCTGCTATTTGATCACAAACCTTGTCTGGGTGCCCTTCCGTCACCGATTCGGAGGTGAACAAAAAGTTATTATTAGACATTGTATTTCGATTCGCCCCGTTATTGACAACCTTTTTACCTCTTGGCTTTATCATTGGTATCTATATAAATCGTATGGTTACGGACCTAACTCACGATACACGAGAGATTTGCAATGAAGAATATAATAAAGGACATAAACCTCGCTGACGAAGGTGAAAAACGGATTGAATGGGCGCGTAGGCATATGCCTGTTCTTGAAAGGATTAAGGCTGAATTTGAGCGTGATAAGCCACTCGACGGGATTAACATAATAGCGTGTCTCCACGTAACGGTCGAGACGGCAAACCTCATTCGTACGTTACAAGCCGGAGGGGCAAATGTTGCGCTTACCGGCTCAAATCCGCTAAGCACACAAGATGACGTCGCAGCCGCCCTCGCAAAAAGCGGGATTGTAGTCTGCGCCTTCCGCGGAGAAAGCGATGAGGATTACTACACTTGTATGGAGGAGGCACTGAAGATCGAACCGCAGGTCACGCTTGACGACGGTGCGGACGTCATCGCCACGGTTCACGGTGATCACAAAGAATACCTAAGCGCGATAATGGGTGGCTGTGAGGAAACGACGACAGGCGTGGTCAGGCTGAGGGCAATGGCGGCAGAAGGCGCCCTTAAATATCCTGTCATAGCTGTCAACGACGCAGAAACCAAGATGATGTTTGACAATAGGTACGGCACTGGACAGAGCTCTCTTCACGGTATCATGAACGCAACGAATTTCCTATTTGCTGGAAAAACCGTCGTCATTGCTGGTTATGGATGGTGCGGCAGAGGCGTCGCAGCGCGTGCGAAAGGTCTTGGTGCAAACGTGGTGGTTGTCGAGGTCGAGCCGCGAAAGGCCCTTGAAGCAGCCATGGACGGATTTAGAGTGATGTCGATGCTCAAGGCAGCGCGGATCGGGGACCTCTTTATTACGGTGACTGGGGACGTCTCCGTCATTCGAGGAGAACACTTTGCGGTCATGAAAGACCAAGCCATCGTCTGCAATTCAGGGCACTTCAACGTAGAACTCGACTTAGAGGAGCTGAAGGAGCTGGCTACTGGCACGGCTAACGTCAAAGAGAACGTGGACGAGTATCGAATGGCTGATGGTAGGACGCTCTATGTACTGGCGGAAGGACGGCTCATTAACCTCTCGGCAGCCTTTGGGCACCCCCCAGAAGTTATGGACATGAGTTTTGCCAATCAGGCACTATGCGTCAGATATATCGTCGAGAATCATGCGCGTCTAAAAAATGCCGTACACCCCGTCCCAACTGCTATCGACAAGCGGGTCGCTGCTCTCAAACTTGGGGCAATCGGCATTGACATCGAGCAACTCACTGCGAAGCAAGAGGCGTACCTACACTCATGGACACTAGGAACGTAGCCCGGCCCGTGTGGGGCTTGTCACGGCACATAACGGAAGTGTGCTTAAGGAGTGGTAAACGATGACGGCGATCGACGATTATATCAAAGAGGTGTTTGGACGTGACGCAACCGTCATAAAGGTCAGTGAACTTGGGCAGGCAGCGGTCGAGCTCAAAGGCTTTGGTTATGGAAAGCCTTACCAGATCACGTATTCTCTGGACGGCGTTCTCAAGTCCGTCGTGCTGTCTTCAATGCGACCAGAGGGCGGTTTTGGTCACGATCACTTTTCCGACCGCGCGCAGATACTCATCTGGCAACACGCCACGTTTGGCTCATTGCCCCGGCATGTGCGTGCTTTCGACGTAGGCTACTTCACCCGTGAGGGTCAAATGCGGTCTACTCGCGACGCGGACGAGTATTTTATCCTTATGGACTTAGTCGCTGGGACTGAATACTTCTACGACCTCGACCGCGTCAAGGATACCGGGGCGCTCACCAAACTTGACGTCGCTCGCGCTCAAGCGCTCTCAGATTACCTCGCAGAGATCCACACCGTAAGACAGGTTAACCCCGTCATATACACGCGCCGCATTCGCGATCTAGTAGGGCACGGGGAGCTTATTATGGGCCTGATCGATAGTTATCCTCAAACATTCGACGTGTTTTCGCAAGATGACTTCCATCTTCTCGAAAAGCGATGCATAGACTGGCGGTATGCGCTAAAGAATCGCGCACATCGACTTTGTATGGTGCACGGTGACTATCACCCGTGGAATATCATGTTCAGAGACGGCACCGATTTTACGGTTCTCGACAGGAGCCGCGGAGAATTTGGTGAAGCAGCTGACGACGTCACGTCGTTGAGTATGAACTACCTTTTCTATTCAATTCAAAAGTATGGGAAGCTGGCGAAGGAGTTCAAGACGCTTTTTGAAAGATTCCTAAGCAACTACCTCGATAAGACGCAGGATGGCGAACTGCTTGAAGTTATACAGCCGTTCTATGGGTTCAGGGGGCTCGTGGTCGCAAGCCCAATATGGTATCCGCACATCGATCTACAGGTGCGGCAGCGGCTATTCAACTTCGTGAGGAATGTGCTTGAAGTTGAGACATTCGACTACCGAAACGTAAACGCGCTTCTTAAAGATTAAAGAAAGGAGAAGATTGAAACTAATGGCATGGGCGATCTGGATCACGGGACTGCCGGGGAGCGGCAAAACCACCGTGGTCAGGGAGGTTGCAACCAAGCTCAAAGGTACGAAGCTGCGGATGCTCCAACTTGACGAGATTCGCACTATAGTCACACCTCACCCGACATATTCAGAGCAAGAACGCGACATCTTATACGCATTTCTCGCTTATACGGCAAAGGCGCTCACAGAATGCGGTGTAAATGTCATAATCGACGCGACTGCAAACCGAAAACGATATCGGGATCTCGCCCGACGACTAATACCGCACTTTGTTGAGATATATGTCGGCTGTTCGCTCGAAACGTGCAAGCGACGAGAGGCCCATCGTATCGTAGAGTTCACTCCACGAGGGATTTACGAAAAATCGAAGGCACCTCACGCTGCGGTTCCAGGCGTAAATGTACCGTACGAGATGGCTGAAAACCCAGAGTTGACAATAGACAGCGAGAGCGTTAGACCAGCAGAGGCGGCCGAGATTATCGTTCAAGAGATTAAGCGGCGGTTCCATGGAACTTGAAGATATTACCACTTTAGCTACACGGGCGATGGAATCCGTGCTTGCTTTCGTCAGAGCTGATGGAGACTTCTCGGCGATAACAAAGTACAAGGAACGCGATGTGACGAGGCGGTTCGACCTCGTTGCAGAGCAAAGCCTGCAAGACGAGTTGTTCGAAAGGGGCGTTAGCGCGCGCATTGTCTCAGAAGAACGCGGCGACCGAATTATTGGCGACGACCCGAGCTGTACGTTCGTGTTTGATCCGATCGACGGATCAACAAATCTTGCGATAGGTTTTCCTTACTTTTGCTCGTCGCTCGCATATGCGCCAAAAATCGACGACGTTTTGCTAAGTGACATCAGTATAGGTGCGGTCGTAACGAATTCGCTGGATGTGTTTGTGGCCGAAAGGGGCCACGGAGCCCGCCTCAATCGGACGCCGCTCGTAACAAGGAAAGCACCGCGCTATAAGCCCGTTGTTGCCGGATACGCCTATGGGGTGTCGCATATTCCGCGCGGACTCATCGAGTTCGAAAAGAGTGCTAAGGTGCGGATTTTCGGGAGTATTGCATACGATATTTGCCAAGTCGCCGCCGGAACGCTCGACGCAGTTATCGACACCCGAGACCGCCTTAGCAGTTATGACATCGCCGCTGCGCAACTTATCTTGCAGGAGTCGAACGGAATCATAACAACGAGTGACGGCAACCTATTCGATGCCCCCGTAACCGCTTCAAATCTATCACTTCTGTGTTCTACAAACCGAACGCTTCACGACAGCATTGTTGATAAGTTACGACAATTCGAAGCGTAAGTGAGCAGAAAAACTAATAGCGTATCTTAGCTTGCGAAGCACCTGATGGATATCGAAACAGCTGATTGAGCTTTTACACTACGCTTTTTCGTAACAACTCCACATCTTGAAAAAATCGGTTCTGCTCATTTGGAGCTCATGAATGATGCCGTGCAGCAATCCTGTGGGAAGCTGGCGATGTGCGTGAATCGGTATTGTAGTTGCTCGCCCGTCCTCGGCGACTAAACGAACGTGTGATCCGCGCGTTCGAGTGACGCGAAAACCGGTAGATTCCAACAACTTTATTAGCTCGCTACCGCTGATCAAGGGGAACTTTTCGGCGCTAGCTGCAATAGCGCTTGTTTGATCGCACCTCGACTTCAACTTCAGATCTTTCTCCCCTCCTCAAGCTCTTCCTCACAGAGCTGAATGCATTCCTTAATGTTATCGAAGGCCTCTTCAATTGTGTTACCGTAGGAGTGACAGCCTTTCAAGGACGGGCACGACGCGATGAAATAACCATCCTCATCTTTCCGAATTACTATTTGACGTTCCCCCAAGAATTGTCCCCTACTGGGCTTCCTTCTTATGTATATGAATATATGGGCCATTTATTGGCGTTTCCGTAAACAAATAGACCTACGTTAGGCCGCGTCAATAGAATGGCAGTTTTAGATTACGGCGCCTTCGTAGAGATTATATGGTCGAGTGTTGACAGAAAGAGGGGCCGGACAAAGACTTAAGTCGGCAAACACTCGTTTGTACAGTATCTAAGCAAATTGGCCAACGGCGTTTTTTGCACCATTCAAAGGTGGGGACGTCCAACGTGTTGAGTGAAGGACAAGACAATCGAAAACTCAAGAGGGTCGGCGAGGGCCTCAGGTCTCGCGTGACTCTAACAAGCGATGTCGCTTACACGCAAAGCGCGAATTCCTCTCAGTTTATCCCTGCGCTGTTTTACACTCAGGGCCAGAATGATTATACACAAGCCCTCGAACTCAAGCGAGCTCTGATTAAAGAGCATGAAGGAGACGTGCTCGAAGAAATAATCCCAGGGAGCGAGCTCGTGAACGACCGAGGGACGTGTTACCGTATAGAGTCGTTAGAGAAGGTAAGGTTACAGACGATATGCTCAAATAAAGCCAAGGAGAGCTTAATATCAGATTTTAAACTCCTTTATGGCGTTAGAGAGGCGACCGAGAACGTCTTGAAGGACGGTGGCTACCGAACTATCGAAGATCTCGTTGAGCACAACCGCTTTGGGGAGCAGGCACGTCGTTTCCTAGAGCTCATCGAAGCACTCGATACGGGCATGATAATCGAGTGGATAGGAGAAAGGTTCTCAAAATCGCATCCGCTTGCATTACATACCTCGGGCTTTCACGCACCGGACGAGTTGCTCTTTATTGACATCGAGACGTTGGGGCTTTTCTCCAGTCCGATCATAGTAATAGGGCTGGCTAAATCAAGCGGCGAGACCCTAAACGTGTACCAATATGTTCTCAGGGACGTGCACGAAGAGCCTGCTGCGCTAGCTTCGTTTCTTTCTCACATCGACGCACATAGTGCGCTCGTCACGTACAACGGGCGAACTTTTGACGTGCCATATCTTGAGCAACGTCTTGCTTACTACCGGATACGCGGCGATTTGCACAGAGCGCACTTCGACGCGCTCCACTTCGCACGGAGAAAGTGGCAAGGGGTGATGCCCGACTTTAGGTTATTTACAATCCAAAAGCATCTTCTCGGCGCTCGCGAAACCGACATTCCCGGCGCCTTAGTTCCTGAGTTCTATGAGACCTACCAACGGACGCAAAATATCGGGCCCTTGCTAGCCGTAATTGAGCATAATCGGCAGGATCTCGTCGCGCTGGCACACATTTTTTCTAAGCTTTGCGAGGGATAAGCACGTCTGTCGAAGCCGTTCTTCGAATCCTACAGAGCGATCCGGCGTACTTCAACAAAGTCGAGCATATCGAAGTGTTGCCCTCCAGAGAGCCAGTTTACGGTGAGGCCAGCGATATAGAATCAAAAGTCGAAGCATATCTGCAGTTAAAAGCAATTCAGTTGTACCAGCACCAAAGCGATGCTCGCACGGCGTTACGTTCAGGCAAAAACGTCGTCATCACCACCCCCACAGCGTCCGGAAAGACGCTCGCCTTCAACGTTCCGATTTTCGAGGAGCTCGAGCGCGACCGCAGCGCGACTGCTCTCTATGTCTTCCCCACAAAAGCCCTTGCGAATGATCAACTGAAGGTGCTTGATGAACTTGAGCGAATCTCTGGCATACCGGTCAATCCTAATGTTTACGATGGGGATACGCCTTCACACAAACGGCCGAAGATTCGAGCGACGGCGAGGATTGTGATTACTAACCCCTACGAGCTCCATCACGTCCTGCCTTGGCATTACAAGTGGCAGCGATTTCTAGCCCACCTGAAGTTTATCGTCCTTGACGAGGCCCACGTGTATCGTGGTGTATTCGGATCAAATGTTGCGTTGCTGGTGCGGCGACTTCGTCGGCTCTGTGATTATTATGGATCGGACCCACAGTTTGTCATTTCTACCGCCACGCTCGCAAATCCGATCGAATTCGGAGAGAGACTCACCGGAACGACGTTCGACCTGATCGCGCGAGATGGATCCCCTCGCGACCGCAAATATTTCGTTCTGTATAACCCCTATGCTAACGGCACTTGCACCCGTTCCGCTCATCGAGAGGTCGAGGACTTATTTCTCCTTTTTATCCGAAATAAACTGCAAACGCTTTGTTTTACGCCGTCCCGAAAGATGGCAGAGCTTATTGCCCTTTGGGCTCGAAACGACGTTAGAGAAGTGACCCCATCTCTCGCCGACCGCATTGCAGCTTATCGTGCGGGCTACTTGCCTGCGACGCGGCGGCAGAAAGAAGCGCGTTTGAAAAGCGGCAGCTTAGCAGGTATCACGTCAACGAACGCGCTGGAACTTGGCATTGACATCGGGAGCTTGGATGCTGTAATCATGGCGGGCTATCCAGGGACGATCGTATCAACGATGCAGCAGGCTGGACGGGCGGGCAGAGGTAAGGGCGATTCTTTAGCGGCCTTGGTTGGATTCTACAATCCCCTTGATCAGTACTTTATGAAGCATCCTGATGCATTGTTCGGTTGGTCCCACGAACACGCCATTATCGATATTTCAAACGAGTATATTACTATAGGACACGCCATGTGTGCTGCGGCGGAGCTGCCGGTACGGCTCCCTCACGATGAGGTTTACTTTTCGAAGCTTCTCGCAGCATCGTTAGAGGAACTCGGGCGTCAAGGCCTAGCTAAAAACACCTCTAGCGGATGGGTTTACTCCGGAACGGGTAGAGCAACGGAGGCAGTTCCCCTAAACGGACTCTCCTCGCAAGTATTTAAGATGCTGTGCGAAGGACGATTGCTCGAAACGCTTGATGAAACCCGCGCATATCGAGAAGCTCATAAAGGAGCCGTCGTACTTCACGATGGCGAGACCTACGTCGTCGAGCAGCTCAATTTGAGTACAGGCATCATTTTCGTGAAAAAAAAGGACGTCGACTATTTTACCGAGCCAATTAAAACCGTTGATCTTCACATAATAGAAGAGTTCGAAACACGGAAAAAAGGCGCGTTGACTATATCATTCGGTGCTGTCGAAGTCGTCGAGCAGTACGTCGGATACAAAACGCTTCGCTATGATCAAGTGATCGGCGCGGAAAGTCTCGACCTACCGCCCCTCCGCTTTACAACGACGGCGCTGTGGTTCATCGTGCCTGAAACTGCCGTCGCACGCGTCGAAAATAAACAACTCGATACCACAGGTGGAATACACGGAGCAGAGCACGCCCTTATTGCAGTGATGCCGCTGCATGTAATGTGTGATCGGCGCGACATTGGAGGCATTTCTGCAATGCGACATCCGGATACTGGCCTGCCTACGATCTTCATCTACGATGGCTTCGAAGGAGGGATCGGCCTTTCCGAAAAAGCGGTTGAACTCTTTGCCGACATTGCTATGATGACACTGGAGCTCGTCGGAAGCTGCTCGTGTGAGATAGGGTGCCCAGCGTGCATCTACTCGCCTAAGTGTGGAAATGACAACAAGCCGCTCGATAAGGAGGCTACTATCGTTCTATTAGAGGAGCTTAAAGCGCATATGGCCGCCTAAGCTGAGTTCAATCTTTATTTACTAACTCGTCAAGATCGCAATCTTCGACGCCGCTTCCGTCCTCGCACAGGTTAGTTGCAGATTCAGGCGACGCAACTATACTCCCTTTTGAACATCTCCATTCACTGGTGAACGAGAGGCGCTTGCCACTCACGGAAATTACGCAGAGGAAAAATGCGAATAAGCCAAACGATTAATATGCTTACGAAACAGACCGAGACCACCTAAAATAAGGAGTTTGCCGTGTCGTTCGACGTCTTTCCCGCGATAGACATTAAAGATGGCCGATGTGTCCAACTGGTCGGAGGGGTACCTGAAAACGTGCTCGTTTCACTTGAAGATCCAATATCCGTCGCAGAACATTGGATCAACAATGGGGCCACCAGCTTACACGTGATCGACCTCGATGGCGCGTTTGGCAAACCACGAAATCTGAAGCTTGTCTACAAGCTTGCAAAACTCGACGTGTTTATCCAAATCGGCGGCGGAGTTCGCTCCCGTGAAGACGTTGCCGACCTGCTTCAGATGGGAGCCGACCGCGTGATTCTAGGTACCGCTGCCGTGCGAGATCCGTCGATCATCCACGGCCTGAGCACCGAGTTTGGCAGCGCGTCTGTCATGGTGTCGGTCGACGCGCGAGGGGGCGAAGTCCTCATAGAAGGGTGGACGCGCAGTTCAGGCATACGGCCTCAGGAACTGGGCCTCTTGTTTCAGGAGATGGGGGCGGGTTCGCTGCTCTTCACTGACGTCGAGGTCGAGGGTAGGATGGGAGGCATTCGCACCGACATCATTAAGAGCCTCGTAGAATACGTGGACGTGCCCGTTATTGCGGCTGGCGGCGTCGGACGTTTAGAGGACTTACGAGCGATCGCCTCGACGGGAGCCGCAGGTGTTGTGATCGGTTCAGCGCTATATACGGAGAAGTTTACGCTCAACGATGCTTTTAAAATAGTAAGTGACCTTTAGGGTATGGGTTAAAATGCGCACGGCTAACGTTCAGAGGCAGACAAAGGAGACCACTATTGACCTGTATGTCAACCTTGATGATCCATCGGAGACGACCATAGACACCGGCGTCCCATTTTTTACACATGTACTCGAAGCCTTCTCCCTGCATGGCGGGATAGGAATGCACCTTACCGTGCGCAGTGACGGCAACCCGCACCACGTAGTAGAGGACGTCGGAATCGCACTTGGCATGGCACTCAAAAACGTGATTGCAGACACAGCAGGCATTAAACGGTTCGGAACAGCGTCCATTCCTATGGACGATTCCCTGGCGACGATCGCCGTGGATGCAGCAGGACGGAGCTACGTCGTTTTCAATGCTACAATTACTTCGGGCGTCGATGGCATCGACGCAAGCTTGGTGAGGCACTTCATCCAATCGCTCTCGTCGCACGCGATGCTGACGATTCACGTCAACGCCTACGGTTCAGACGACCATCACACGATCGAGGCTATATTCAAAGCGCTCGGGGTCGCACTCAGCGAAGCGCTGCAGCCGAGAGAGGGAATCAGAAGCACAAAGGGAGTGCTATAGCCATTTCCGTTGTCCAAGGCCAAAACGCCGTTAGTTAAACGATCATCTTAGTCTAGCGAGGTTACGGGGTCCCAATGAGCAGTGCCGTTTCTTATATGCCATTTAAACATCAGCCTCTTTTTGCCTCAGTTTAGTGCAATAAACATACCATTCTTTCCAATCCTCTCGTGCGTCCCAGAAAGGGCATTCGAAGACTGAAGAGGTCCATTGTTTAAGGCGTGCGCAATAATAGTAGTCCGTCGCCGAGGCCTTGAACTTGGCCTGATAGCGGCAAAGCGAGCAGCGCCGTAGCGGGATCTTGCTTATATCAAACAGCTGCCAGTCAACGTCGCCCATACACTTCCTGAGTCGAAATACACAATAGACTAACTAACAGTGGATTCGCGTCTAATACCGCGGCAATTTAGCCGACCTCACATAGCAACGATAGATGGTGGTATAACTTTTACGTCATGCTCTGCCGAGAAGCGCCTAATTGGACTTGGCGAGTTTGAGCGGATCTATGGCTGCTATAAAAAGCAGCTTCTCTTGTTAATTTTGTTAAGAACCGCCTTATGTTGTCTTTCCGGGCGAGTGGCCTTATACTAGTAGTTATTTATGCACAGTGCAAAGCGCCTCCCAAATCTTCGCATTAATTGACGTCTTTTAGACCCGCGGCTTTAATTTGGGCTTATGCGTTTAATTGGATTCGCACAGGCACATCTTGTGGTTAAAGACTGAAATGATTACCAAGTTGTTAAGATCTGTTGAATGTGTCCCGGACGCACCGCAGTAACATTGTGGGCTTCTACAGCAAGTGGGAACTGCCCCTCCTTCTTTTTATGTAATGTCGCCGAGAAGCCGATACAAAGGCATAAATTAGACTGCCACGTAGTCCAAGATATGCAGCAAGCGCTGGTCGAAAAGCTGGAAGCTTTTGGCCTCAGCTCGAAAGAGGCTCACCTCTATGCCATATTGCTGAAGTATGGCCCGAAAACAACGGGTGAGCTGGCTAAACTGCTACACAGCTATCGCGTCGATATCTATCGGCTTTTGGAAACGCTCACCGAGAAAGGGATGGTTGAGGAGTCGGTCGAAAAGCCGACTAAATACGCGGCAGTCGCCGTAGAAGCGGCGCTCACTGAAGCAATGATGCAACACGCATACGAGCTCCGTTGGATGGAAGAGAATCGTGATCAAGTGCTAAAGCTCGCGCAAGAGTACTTGTCTAGCGAGACCCGTGCAGACGACCTTTACACGTTTAAAGTGATAAAAGGCCGTTCGAATACGCTTGCTGTTACGGAGCAGCTAGTCACTACGGCTGAAGCGCACATAATGTTCATCTCATCACTCACAGGCCTCTCAATACTTTCCACTAGCGGGATTCTCGAGCATTGTATCAACGCAGTTGATAGAGGCGTTCGCGTGAAGTTTATCACGGAAGTTCTGTCAAAGAACGTCAGTTCAGTGCGTGAGGCGCTTGCAGGAGGGATAGAGGTGCGCCACTACGACGATTACGCAGGAATGCGGTACCTCATTGCTGATACTCGTGAAAGTCTGACCACGATAACGTTTGATGCGCTCCGACACGGAAAGGACGCAACTGACACGGCCTTCTGGACAAACAGCCCCGAATACGCGCAATATCTAGAAGCAAGCTTTGCGCTCCTGTGGGACGGCGCGGTCGAGGCCACACAACGCGTTGACGCCGTTTTAACAGAAATCAACGGAACACGCGTAAAAACCGCTAAAAACAGCCCCTAAGCGCTTACCCCCCTTTTTAAGTCAATTTCGAAGCTTTTTTATTGATATACGTTTAACCGGACGATTCGGGCCTATTTACCGTTTTTGAGGTGTGAGATCTATGGGAGAGCGCGATTACGTACGTATATTCCAATCCTTATTGTCACCACACTTATCGCTGCTTTTATCACTGCGCCGATTGCGGCCACGATATGATAACCGTTGATAAGAAAGTGGCCAACGCTGGATCTGCAATCTACATACAGTCCGATCTCGGAAAGGCTGGAAACATTGCAAAGATCGAGTATTACTATGACGCGAATAACAATAGCATTGATGATGAAGGAAGCGCTTGGACGTCTATCGCGCTAGTGACAGGCGGTGGCTCGAATGGCTTGATTCAGGGACGAGCAGCCAGATCGCGTACCGCTGGGTCCCCTCGTCCGATCTAAACCCTGGCCATTACTTGATTCGAGTAACAGACTCAGATAATTCCACACCTAAGGTCGCCGGCGTCGATCTTACTAGCCCTGCAACGCCCCAGGTTTCGTTCTTAGTTGATGGAAGCGCCGCCACTAGCGTTAGTCCCGCCGGATTCGTGCAGGTGCAAGCAAACGTAAGCAACAACTGCGCCCTTTGTCACAGTGGCGACCCGTCGACGTAGACTTCCTCAAGCACTGGTTTTGATGAACAGAAGATGAAGGCGCACGTAAAAGCAGACTTGAGCGGATTGACAGGAGTGCAAACGATACGGCAGTGCCTGCCCAGATGACGGTAGGTCACGGCATTGTGGGATGGAACGTTCAAATATCGCCTTATCTGAAAGAAGGGGCTAAGGTGCTAGCCTATGTCCAGGTGATCGAGGCCAATTTGACTATCTCAAGCCACAACGCCACAACCAGCAAAGACAACAACGCGACGGGCAACAGGACGACCAACGCGACCAACATTTTAAACGAAACAGAGTCCACAAAAAGCAACACGACGCTCACCTTCACAGCTATTTCAGCACCAGCTTACGATAACAGTACGGTCGCAGTGAACGTTACAGTCAAGAACAAGGGTGTCACTCCTGTGGACGCCACGTTCCTCGCCTTCCAAGACTTACCTAAGGAGATAAGCGTCGACAACGGAGGCGCTTTTGACATCGCCTCAAATTCAACCGCGGTATTCCCGGTAAAGATTGCCGCATCAAGCAGCGCTTCAGGCAACTATGACCTTAAGTTCCATGCGACAAGCGGTAACCTGACGAGCGAGAACCGAACGATTCCTATTCAGATCGGTAGCCCAACCGTATCAGCTGCTAAGAGCTGGAACCCAATCCCAGGCTTTGAGGCCGCATTCGTCGTTGCTGGACTAGTAATCGCTGCATATGTAGTAAATAGACGGCGCTAACCAGCGTAACTTCCTAGAAACGTATGTTTATATAAAGCCGGACGGTACCTTACTCATATGCAGACCGGCCAAGTATATTACGACGCCGAGGCCGTTATTATGGCGGCTGAAGAGCAGCCGGAGTACCGAGAGGAGATCATAGAAGGGTTCATCGATCAGATCCTTCGTCGCCGAAAACGACGATTTGCCACGTGGCGCACCACAGCGCTGCTCCTTGCTTTAGGCGTTTTAGGGACTCTGTTCATCGACCGGCTTATCTCGTTTCCGTTAAGTCTTTTCGCCCTTATCTTCTTGTGGATCGTGATTATCGCAACGTGGGCAAGCTTCCGGATGATCGCGTTCTTTGAACATCACGCTATGCGGTTTGCACTGATGTGGCTCCTAACGCGGATGGCTTTGCAGAGAGGCGTGACAAAAAACGTCTTCAACCTAATTACTATCTTTCTGGCAAAAGCGGGCCTGAAACGGCTTATCAACCTACGTGTATTGTGAGACATAGTCACTGATTTAAACACTTAATCACGATCAGAGCGAAAAGTTCGCGCACCTTTGCAGATCTTTTACTACGCCGGTGAGATGACTGCTATTCTACGATAGGATCTTAGCGATCTGGGTTGCGTGCGAGTGACGAGCTAAACCCGTATAGCTTCATCCACGTCGTATCCTTCGTGTACAACACGCGCAATCTTCCTGACTAAGTCGGTTGGATCCTTAGCCTGAAATATGTTCCTGCCTATCGAAACGCCGCGGCCTCCTGCATCTATCGAGTCTCTTACCATCTGTAGCAGCTCGCGCGGGGAGTCCATTTGAGGGCCACCGGCTATCACAACGGCACAGGACACCCCCTTATCCTCTTTAAAGGCATCGACTTCGCCTGTATAGTTCGTCTTGATAATATCCGCCCCTAGTTCAGCACGCACACGAGCAGCTGCGCCGCGTTTAATCCAATCGGGATCCCATTCAATAATGGATCCCTGCCAATATTCGTTTAGTGCGCACACCATCGCTACGCTTGCCATGACAACCCAGGCAAGCCCTACAACGTCTTAGCGCTTAAGCGGGGGTATAAGTACTGAAGCAGCGCTCTCTTAATGGAGCAAAGTGAGGCCAATGAAGCGCCCGTTGGAAACGGAGTGCCTTTCCACCTCGTTCTATTCGCGTAGAAGCCAACTAAAAAATGGAAATGGGGCAAAAGACTATGGATGCGCTAGAAGCTATTCAAACGCGCAGAAGCGTGCGACGATATGTAGCTAAACAGATTGATGGTGAGATCGTAGAGCGGCTCCTCTCGGCAGCGATGTGTGCGCCCTCGGCGGCGAACGAAAAGCCGTGGGAATTTATCGTCATAAAGGATAGGGAAATGCTCGACGGGATTCCCGCGTTTAGCCCGTTTGCGAGGATGGTGACACAAGCACCCCTTGGCATACTCGTCTGCGCCGACACGCGGAACGTCATCATCCCGGGATTCTGGGTGCAAGACTGTTCGGCAGCAACGCAGAACCTCCTCATCGCTGCCCACGCGCTTGGGTTGGGAGCGGTGTGGACCGGAGTTTATCCTATGGATGACCGCGTGGCTGGGTTTACCAAGCATTGCCAGCTCCCCGAAGGCGTCGTGCCGCTTGCGTTTGTGGTGGTAGGCTATCCGGCTGAGACGCCACAGCCACAAAAGAGGTTCGATCAGGACAGGATTCATTCAAACGTGTGGTGATCCAAGCGTCGCTCAAGTTACTGCCGT
Source organism: archaeon (assembly GCA_036385775.1). Lineage (GTDB taxonomy): Archaea > Halobacteriota > Bog-38 > Methanoflorentales > Methanoflorentaceae > Methanoflorens. The sequence continues at coordinate 2,282 of DASVJT010000220.1, read as the reverse complement.
TCGGGGGAGCAGGATCGGTTTCCGTTTACGCAAGCCGAATGTAAAATGCAAAAACGCTGCTAGAAAGCGTATCCCTCAGTGACTACAATCAGGTAATATCTTAATATATATCTAAAGACTATAATTAGGAAATAATCTGTTTAGCTGCGGAGTATTCATGGACGAACAATTGATCAAACTGTTTGAAAAAGCAGAGACCTTATCCGACATCTTTGAAGTCGTTAAAACAACCGTCGAAAAGACAACAGGAAAGAGCAGGGGTGGCATCATGCTGGGCTTGGCGAACCTTGGCAACCAACCGAACGGCTTCTTCGGCGCCTTCTACCCGGTCGGCTCCAACATCATTGTCATGAACAACGTGCCGCTTCAGCGCATCAAGGAGAGTAACCCATCATTATGGAAGCCCTACGTGTTTCACGTGCAACTCCACGAGTACTTACATTCACTGGGCTATCTTAGCGAGAGCGCTGTAAGGCCGCGCGTACTAACCATCACCAAAAACGTCTTCGGCGACGAGCACCCCGCAACGCTTCTCGCTGCAAACACCGAGCGCTTTATCCCATCTCTCGCGTATCCAAACGTCTCGTGGGAACCGAAAGACCTTAAAATCAAGCTTGTAGAGGACTTTGATCGATCAAGCGCCAGTTACTTTGCTTAGGCTGCTATCTAGTCGGGTGTGCTTTTTTCAAGAACACTTACTTCTAATAGCTTTAGCGTACCTTTCCGCGGGCTAGCGAGGCGAAGATGCCGACGAAGCAGAGCACGGTAAATAGCAAGAAAGCGAGTTGGTTGCTCTGCATGAAGAGTACGGATGACTGAGGAGTAATCACTGCCTGTCCAATGATGAGTGCAAAAATGAGCTGGACTATCGCCAAGCTCAATACTTGCCCGATTGTTCGCATAGTTCCGATCGTTCCCGATGCAAGCCCATAGAAGCGCCTTTCCACGGAGCTCATAACGGCATTTGTGTTAGGCGACGAGAATAAGCCGAAGCCGAAGCCAAGGATTGCCAGACTCGCCAAGACAAATGGTATGGGCGTTTCGGGCGTCAAAAAAATGAAGGGGATAAGACCAACTGTCGTCATTCCCATGCCAATGGAAGCAACTATTTGCGGTTCTATTCTATCAGAGAGTTTTCCAGCGAGCGGCGACACGGCTGCTTGTACGATGGGCTGTGCGATTAGAATTGTTCCAGCAATCTGCGGACTGAATCCCCGCACGCTCTGCAAATAGATGCTCAGCAACAGGGTGACGGCAAAGGTAGCGCTGTAGTTGATGAGCGCCGCGACGTTGGAGAAGGCGAACGCCCGGTTTCTCACAAAAAGGCCGACGTTAAAGACGGGAAAACTTGTTCGCAGTTCCCAGAAGACAAACGACACCGCAGCGGCGACCCCGAGGATTATAAGAATGAGACCGCTGAGCGCCGGAATCTGTGTCATACCGAACACGAGCGAGAAGAGGGCGATCCCGTATATCACCGAGCCGATGAAGTCGAACGGCTCACCCTTTGCCTCAGCCCAATCCACTTTTAACTTTCGAGCGCTCACAAAAGCAATGAAAATCCCAAGAGGGATGTTAACGTAGAAAATGCTGCGCCACCCGACGTATTGCGTCAGGAGGCCGCCGAGAAACGGGCCGATCGAAAGACCGAGATAGACGGCTGCAACGCCAATGCCGAGGACCTTACCCCTCTCACGTGGCGGATACGCCGACGTGAGGATGGCAAAACCTGTTACCGTTATCAATGACGCCGAAAAGCCCTGGAACGTACGAAAAGCGACGATCGATGTGCTGGAAAATGAGAGCGAAATGAGAAACGAGGCAAACGCAAAGAGAATCGCCCCGTACGTGAAGATGCGCTTCCTTCCGTAGATGTCCGCGACCCTGCCAAACGGCACGAGAAATATCGCGAGCGTAAGGAGGTACACGGTCGCGACCCACGCAAGCGAGGCGGCATCCATCGCGAACTCTGTCCCAATTGAGGGGAGGGCGAGATTCACAGCTGAAATGTCAAAGGGCGTCAAAAAAGCAGCAAGAGAGACAACGATCAGTATAAGTTTTCTGTCCGCGACCGAGACCGTTTGAGCATCTGTGCCTGAGGGCGCCAAGCCGTTCACCTTTCCTTATAACGAGACGACACGGTCTTGCGATCCCTGCTCAAACGCAACAAAAAGCGTAAGCCGTGCACGTACGTCTATTATAACCTCAACTCAGATTGAGTAACGTAACTCCTCACTTTTACCTTTTTGTAGTCCGATGATCAGCGCGAGGCGCAGCTTAAA
>DASVJT010000219.1:0-2400 GCA_036385775.1 archaeon | reverse complement strand
CGCGGCCTGCTACTCTGCTTGTCCGAGAGTTGAAGAAACCAGCTCTGATGGATTCGGGGAGATCATTTCGATATTTGAAGCAAAATCTAAGGTTCATGTATCAGACGCCCAGTCAGGTGGAGTGGTGAGTTCTATACTTGCCGCTGCATTTGAGGCAAATCTAATCGACGGCGCGATAGTGATGGACGTTGATAAATGGAGCCAGTTATCCCAACCCGCATTCGTGCAAACGTCGGATGAAGTTCTTAAGTCGGCAGGATCAAAGTATTTTTGGGCCCCATTGCTGACAGCGCTTAGAGATGCGATAGAAGACAGAAAGCTACGTAAGATCGCTGTTGTAGGAACGCCTTGTGTAGCCACAGCGGTTCGAAGAATTCGCGAATCGGACGTCGACGTCTTATCAATATATAAAAACGCAATCCGACTTTCCCTTGGCCTGTTTTGTACCGAGGTATTCACTAACAATCTCCTTTACGATTTGCGAACAAAACACGGGATAAAGCCGTGGGAGATTAGCGGGCTAGACGTAAAGGGAAAACTTATTGTTAAACTTAGAGACCAGACTACGCTCGAGGTGCCTCTTAAAGAAGCAAGCGTCTCAAAAAGAGGGGGTTGTGCTCATTGCATTGACTTTACAAGCGAAGATGCAGATTTGTCATTTGGAAGCGTTGGCGCATCTGCAGGTCACACCGTGGTTATAGTGCGAACCGACGTAGGGGCGGGGTTTTTACAGCTCGCGCAAAGCACAGGATACATTGAGCTTAAATCAGGCGTCGATTTAGCTGCTATAGCTAAGATTGGGGGGAAAAAGAAAGGCATTCCTCTTGAAACAGCAAAAAAAACCCTGGAAGAACACCTCTGAAAGTCGAATCTATGTCTAGGTAAAGTTTAATATTGGTCTCAGTTATTCTGTGACGCCTTTTATCCTCCAATCCTCCATTAGCCTATTAGAAGTGCAGCGTATCCAAACGTGAACTATCGCTTTTCAGCGCGCCATGGGATCGAGCTCTGTCTGACAATCGCCTCAGTATACTCCTTTTAATCTAATATTGTCCCCAGACGACACAGTTAAAGAACGGGAAGGTACCTTTCTAGCTCATATGGCGTCACCTGTACCTGATAGTCCTCCCATTCTTTCTTTTTAAGTGCGATCAAACGATCAAATACGAAATCACCAAGTGCGCTGCGCACGAGCTCGGAATTCTTAGCCTTCTCGATAGCAAGCCCTAAGTTCTCTGGTAGTGAGCCAATTCCGTGAGCCTCAAGCTGTTGCGTCGTCATTTTGAAAATATCCTTCTCAATTGGGTCGGGAAGCTCGTAGCCCTTTTCCATTCCTTCCAAACCGCTTGCTAACATTACGGCGAAAGCGAGATATGGGTTACATGCGGGATCGGGACAACGTAGCTCGACTCTAGTCGCCATTTCGTTTCCGGGCTTGTACATCGGAACTCGAATCAGAGCCGACCTGTTACGCCGCGCCCAAGAAATATAAACTGGTGCTTCATATCCTGGGACCAATCGCTTATAAGAATTAACCCATTGACTAGTTACAAGACAAAATTCGCTGACATGTTTTAGCTGTCCGGCGATATATCCCTTGGCCATATCCGACAAATGGAAATTGTCATTGGGATTGAAAAATGCATTCTTCTTTCCTTCAAATAGTGATTGATGTGTATGCATTCCACTTCCATTCTCACCTGGGATAGGCTTTGGCATGAAAGTAGCGTAGTAACCTGCGCGTAATGCAATTTCTTTGACTACGAGGCGGTATGTCATGACGCGGTCAGACATTGTTAAAGCGTCGGTAAATCGTAGATCGATCTCGTGTTGGCTGGGACCAACTTCGTGATGGCTGTATTCGACGCGAATGCCCATATCTTCAAGCGCAAATATCGTGTCCCTTCTAAGATCGGTGGCCTGATCAAGCGGAGTGAGATCGAAGTACCCCCCATGGTCGATGACATCAGCACTTTGGCTGTTCATAAAATAGAAGTACTCAAGTTCCGGTCCTATGTTGAATATAAGGCCCTTCTTTTCTGCACGCTGTAGATTTCTTTTGAGAACGTAGCGGGGGTCCCCTTCGTAAGGCTTTCCTGAAGGATTAAGCACGTCGCAGATAATTCGTGCCACACCTTTTTCCTTGGGCCGCCAGGGTAGTATCTCATAAGTGCTAGGATCGGGTTTTGCGATCATATCCGACTCCTCAATTGTCTGATAGCCTGTAATTGAGGAGCCATCAAAGCCCATTCCTTCATCTAGGGCATCTTCGAGCTCGTCTTTTACGATTGCAAAGCTTTTTAGAGCGCCGAGGATGTCCGTAAACCATAGTCGAATAAACTTGATGCCTTGTTCTTCAACCTGACGCAATACGTACTCTTTATCCTTTGTTTCTGCCAT
>DASVJT010000218.1:0-3670 GCA_036385775.1 archaeon | reverse complement strand
GCAGCCTTGGCACCCTCGCCTGCCGCGACAATGATCTGTTTTTCAGGAACGGTCGTAACGTCACCTGCCGCGAAAACACCAGGAAGGCTTGTTGAGCAATCGTAACTGACCACAATTTCCTCATTTTTGTTGAGCAAAACTAAGTCTTTCACCATCTCTGAATTTGGAATAAGGCCGATTTCGATAAAAACTCCCGCAACCGGAAGCACGATAGATGAGTCGTCTGAGAGGTTGCGGAGCGCTGCCGCGTCAAGTGCATCTTCTCCCGTCACTTCAACGAGTTCGTATCCGATAAAGCGTTTGATATTTGGGGCATCGCGAATTTTCTCCAAATATATTTCGTCTGCCTTTAATGGGCCCCTGTTGACGAGATACACCTGTCGTGCAATGCTCGTTAACTCGTATGCAGCAGTGATCGCTGAATTCCCGCCACCAACGACCACGACATCCAAACCCATGAAGAGTGGGGCGTCGCACGTAGCGCAGTAGCTAACTCCCCGCCCGATCAATCTATCCAGTCCTTTGGCATTAAGCGTTCTTGACTTTTTTCCTGTCGCGATAATGATGGCCTTTCCGCGATATTCGTCACCATTTGCAGAGCGTATTATAAAAACTTCAGCCTCTTTTGTTACGCTTTTTATCTCTGAAAAAACATTCTTAACGTTGTATTTTTCAACTTGTTTTTCAAAGCGATCCATCAGATCTTGTCCTGAAATGAACTGATAACCCATATAGTTCTCAACGTCGAGGCTGTAAAGTGCCTGACCGCCGATATTCTGCGTAATAAGGAGCACCTTTAACATCTTTCTGGCTGCATAGACTGCAGCCGTTAGTCCTGCTGGCCCCCCACCAACGATTATGACGTCATGTAGTGTAGTATCCTTGTCCATAGTATACTCAGCATGAGTGATTCGCACGCAAGTTTCTTAAAATGTTTCTTAGTTTGCGTGACAAAAAGGTGACAGAACTGAGAACGAAGCGTGACTTTAAACGCCCCGTTATTCGGTGACTGATCGCGTCTCGCCGTCTGCGGGAGGCATTGTTGTAGACTCGTCAATAGGTAGAGTTGATTCTCGACGCTCGCTTTCTCCGCTGTTGGAGTCTTGTATCACTTTCGACTTGGGCCGCCGCTTTACCTCGCGAGCGCTCATCGTATCCCGAGAGAGCCTATCCGTTACGGCGGTATCCCACACCTTGGTCATAGTGATGGCGGACACAGGGCAAATCGTAGCACACTCACCGCAAAAAACGCAATGTCCCACGAATAAGCGTACCGTTTTCTCAGACACACTCGTTCGTAATGCAATAGCCCCGGCCGGACAGACTTGTCCACAGCGGCCACATAAAATACATTTTTCCGGATCTATGATGGGCACGCCTCGGTAGGCTCCTGGCACTTCAACTTCAGCGGCGCTCTTAACAGTTGACGTTTTTCCAGTTAACCCTATCAAGAACGACCGAACGAGTTCGCTAAGAAATCCTGAGGTCATCTTACACCCCCGCCCACCCAAAGAGGAAGTGCATGTATCGTACACCGCCCACATAAAGGACAAGGTCGATAACCGCCAGTATTGTGGGGATGGCCCAGTAATACCTAAGTACCCGGGTAACCCGTGTTCTCCCGGTAGTAGCCTGCCAAAATGCTATGAACGCGGTCACAAGCAACGCTATTATCACGAACTGGATAACAAAATTGACCCCTGGATAGAAATGGTAAATCGCCGTTCCAAAGAACACCGCAGCTATGAGTGAAGCGTACAAAAAGATCTTGAGCCACTGTCCTAACTGTAAAAGAGCCAGATTCGGCCCTGAATATTCGACATAGGGGCCAGAACAGATCTCAGTCTCGGCTTCCGCAATGTCAAAAGGTTGGACCGCCGCAGCGGCAGGCAGCGTCCATAGTGCTGCAATCGCCGCAAGAGGCATGATGCTTATCCACGCCGTTGCCGAAATGGTGCTGAGCTGAAACGAGCCTGCTGCTATCGCTACAGCAGCCATAGCAACAATGAACGGCGTCTCGTAGGCGATAAGCAGCGCCACCTCACGCGCAGCTCCAATGGCGCCATATGGGCTCCCGCTGGCCGAACCGCCGAGGATCAGTGCAATCGGCGGTATCGCAAGGAGATAGATCACCAAAATAAGATCGCCCGCGCCTACTGCTGATGTGGGGGCAGCTAGGGGTATTATTAACGCTGCCACGAGCATCGAAGCGACGCTGAGGATCGGGGCGAGGTTGAATAGCAGCGGACTTGTCACGTTTGGCGTTAGACTCTCTTTACTTATGAGTTTGAAGAAGTCATAAAACGTCTGAAAGATGCTTGGGCCCTTCCGAAACTGGCTATGCGCCACGACGATACGGCGGATCCCTTGGAGCAGCAGCGCGGCAACAAACGCATAGACGAGCGCAGCCACTACTGAAACGATCATCAGATCCTCCCTGACTTCAGGTCCCGCGCGCTGACAATTTTGCGCTTCCCGTCCTTTATAATAGTCATTCGATCAGTACAGCTAAAGCACGGATCGATTGAAGCAGCTATGATAGGGATATCAGCTACCTGACAGCCGATGAATTTCGGCACATACGACTGGATGTTTGCGAGCGTCGGGGACCTAATCTTTATTCGCTCAAAAAAGTTTGTGCCGTTTGTCTCAACGTAATGGATAAGCTCACCGCGGGGGGCCTCAACTCGGCCCACACTCCTTCCTGGTGGAATCACTTCATTATCGTACTCGGCTTGGATTGGTCCGTCAGGTAGGTTCGTGAAAAGCTCCTTGGTAAGCCAAATGGATTGTTTAAGCTCAGCTAGGCGCACGAGAGCTTGAGCAACAACGTCTCCACCTTGAGCGGTAAGCGGTTCGAGATCGAAATCGCCGTATGCCGCATACTTGCACATCACGCGTGTATCTTCAGGAACGCCGCTTGCTCGTGCGTTCGGTCCGACCGCACCAAGACGGATTGCATCCTCTTTGCTAAGACTTCCAACGCCCTTGCATCGCTCTGCTATGTTGCTGTCCTTTAAAACTGCCTTTGTGACTTTATCGGCCACAGTGTCGAGATAAGTGAGAGCGCCCACGGCGGACTTCGCTTGTTCTTCGGTGATATTCCACTTCACTCCGCCAATTCTGTTACATCCATGCATGACTCTGTTGCCACTCAATGACTCAAAAAGATCCAGGACCTTCTCCCGTTCGCGCCAAGTGTACATAAATAAGGTGTGATACCCGATCTCTTCGCCGGCAATACCCGCCCACAGCATATGCGAGTGAATCCGTTCGAGCTCGGCGTAAATTGTCCTGATATACTTTGCTCGCTCCGGTACCTCAATATCGGCTATATCCTCAACTCGTTGGACATGATTTAGTGGATGCGCGTGTGAACAGATGCCGCAGATGCGCTCAACGAGATAGACAATCTTGGAAAAAGGTCGCTCTTGGCAAAGCCGTTCGATGCTTCGGTGGTTGAATCCTAGTTCATAGTCAACGTCGACGACCTTTTCGCCCTCGACGTCAAACAGAAATCTCGCAGGCTCCTCGAGAGCGGGATGGCTTGGTCCGATCGGCACCTTCAATTTGGCAAAGCCGCGTTCATTGACGTCTGCCATCGTTACACCCTCCTCAGCGGTGGCGTTGGATCAGTATAATTCGGAGGCAGCTCGAGCGGCCTTGGATC
>DASVJT010000217.1:0-4150 GCA_036385775.1 archaeon | reverse complement strand
AGCTGTCTGATCTGATAAAGTTGAGGATACGATTGGCATAAGCAGTGAGGGCGAGCACAGAACTCTTTTCTGCGATACAGTGGAAAAACTCGTCTGTTGACTGAACTGTATGGAGCAGTTTTTGGTCCCGGTAGAGGTGCCGTTTTCTTTTTGTGTGTCTGGGGTTGTCGATGTAGACGCTACTGCTTTGCTGGACGTTAGTGAGCTTGCTCCTGCAGATTCACTAGACAATGTGACAACGGAGTTGGAAGGAGTCAGCGTGGGTGTTGGCGAAGGAGTTGGCGTGGGTGTTGGCGAAGGAGTTGGCGTGGGTGTTGGCGACGTGGACGGATTTGTAGTTGGAATAGCAGTCGTGTTCGCGCTGGCCTCTAAAAGGGGGTCTATGATAGCTTTTAGAGTCACTACATCTAATGGGTGGGCCATTGAAACAACGATTTTTCCTGTCGGATCAACGATGTATACGGTTGGCTTGCCGTTCGTTTTGTATAAATTTGTAATGTCGCCCCCTGCGGTTAAGACAGGCCACGTGATGCCCGTGGGGTTGATATATGTGGAGTTAATTGTGTCTGCAGAAGCGCCAGTTGTCTCAACGCTTAGAAATTGAACCTTTGCAACGCCGCTGCTGTTGTTAGAGAGGGCTTTAGCATAGCTGCTGCTGTTGAAATAAAGGGGCACTAAGACATTTTTGGCATCATCCTTACAGGCGCCGCACTTAACGCTATAGAAGTCAAGCACAACGATACTTCCTTTATAATCGCTTAGCGAATGATTGGTGTTTGATAGATCCGCAAGATGAAAATCGGGAGCATTTCGTCCGCTCAATGAGCTAAATGACGAAGCAAAAGAAGGTATGATCGCAAATATAAGGAGCACCGACACGATTGCAGTAAGGGGGATGTGTCGTTTCATAGGTAATGATATGGTTTCTATGCTTTTATGCTTTGTCGCTTCACTACAACTCTAATTCGGAATAAAAGAAGGGGAAGCGGGAAACAGCCCGCTCGGACTTTTACAACAGCTTCAGCACAGTATCTGCGATGTTCACTTGGCTCGGGCTCGTAAACGCTGTTGAAGGGTCTAAGAGCGAGAGCGGTCCGACGTTATTTGCATCTTGCTGTGTGGAAGCTCCATTATTTGCCGTCACAACGCCGTCGTTATAGACGACCTTACAAGTGGGGCAATCTGTGGATGCTGTCACAACCTGCACAGATAGCGTGACAATGGCGACCCCGATAAGGATGGCCAAGATCTTTTGCCTCGGTTCCAAAATATTACCTCCTGTGCCCCTTAGGGCGCTATTGGTATTCTTTTCCCATTTTCTTAAATGCGATATAAATAGCTTTTCTTTTAGCTTCTGTGTTTCCACTGGATCCACTGGAGGAATTTAGTTAAAAAAAGTTACGTGCCTAGACTAGAAGCTCCGCTCTAGAGATTAGCTGCAATAAATAAAGAAAAGAGGGGTTAAATGAATAACCCGTTTTACTGTCTTCTCAAGAACAGGTATATTGCGCCCACTAGTAATGCTGGCGCACCTAGTCCGAGTAACGAGAACTCAGGAACTGTCTGGGTTGAAGTCGTTGTTGTTGGAGTCGTTGTAGCGACCTGAATTGTAGGCTGTGCTGTTGGTTTTGGTGTTGCCGTCGGTTTTGCTGTTGCCGTTGGTGTTACCTTATGTGCTACCGTTGCCTCTACCGTTGCCTTAGGTGTTGTCGTTGCTGCTACTGTTGCCTTAGGTGTTGTCGTTGCTGCTACTGTTGCCTTTGCTGCAGGCGTTGCAGTTCCTATGGCTGCCTGGAGAGCTGAATCCATCTGCGCTTGTGTTACTGAACCTTCGAACCTTGCACTTTGCGCCCCTGAAACTACGATAGTCGGTGTCTCAGTAACGCCATTCGCCGTTCCAATACCTTTGCCTGGGCTAGTAGTAACGTCAACAACAGTTACTGTCACGCCGTATTTTGCTGCAGAACTTTGAACAATCGGTTCAGCAGCTTGGCACGCCGAGCAAAAGGGTGACGTGAAAAACGTCACTTGAGCGTTACTTGTTTGGGCCGATGCTACTCCTGTAAAAGCCATGAATGAAACTAGTACCGCAATTATCGCTAACAAGCCAATTTGCTTTTTAATCAATTTTTGGCACCTCTTTGTAATAATTGTCTTCCTTACGTACTTACTATGAAGCCGTTTGATCTTATAAATAATGTTCGATTTTGTCTAAAATCATAAATTAAGCATGGATAGAACGATGAGATAGCGGAGAAAGGACTGCATTTTATGGTTTACGTTCAAACTGCTTCAGATCGCTTAAAGAAGAAAAAAGCTAGTAGAAATGGGATGATTATTGAAGCGACAAGTAAAATGACGTTCGCAGTGTAACTTAGACCGGAAGTAAATTTTGAAAAGTCACCAGCAAGAGATTGTATTGCGACGTTGTGGCTGCCGGGATTGATCCAGAGCAGCAGTTTTGCGTATCCAGGAAACGTCGTGTAGGGGATATCTGCTGTAGCACCCAAGTTTATGGCGTTTAAACCGAGTGCAACGCCGGCATAAGCGAAGATCAACAGCAGGATCCAGACAAAGACCGCACCGAGCAACGAGTCGAGGCTCGTGCGGGTCAGACTCGAGATGAGAAGTCCGATTGCGATATACGACATGAGATACAATAACATTACGACGATCGAGAGGAACAGGTAGTCGATGTCACCTGAGCTTGGGACTTTCCGTGTGATGAGGGATAACCCTATAGATAGAATGAGTGTCGTCGCAACGAATAAACCGCCTGCAGCGGCAAGACAAGCGGCGAACTTGCCAAAGAGTATCGTGCTACGCTTTATAGGCCGCACGAGGAGCTGAACGAGCGTTCTTTCGGAGCGCTCACGGGTGAGCGCGTCATATGATAACGCAAGCGCGAGTATAGCTAAGACGACTTGACTATAGGAAAACGCAACGCTAATTATGTAATTTATCGGTTGCGTTGTTGGGTCAGGTGTCCCGCTGGCTGGCGAAATTAAGCGAGTGAGGTCTGTGTTCCCATAATACGCGCCAATCAGTGCGAGCAGCACGAATAGAGTTCCGAAGACGAGGAAGCGTTTTGTTCTTATAACGGTCTGGAACTCCTTTTGCGCGATCGTTAGAAACGCGTGAGCGTTCTCTGAAAACTCACTCAACGCTTTCTTCCCCCATCATTCGTACATAAGCCTCTTCGAGCGATGGTGATTCGCGCAATGAGCGCAATCGGCCTCCCGCCCGCGTGATAACGTAGTTCACATCCTCGTTGATGTTTGGGACGTTGTCGACGTGGATCTTGAGCCGTTCACACTGAATTGATCTGACACCTTTTACCGACTTAATGGCCTGCAGGACTCGTTCGTTCATGTTGGTGAGGTCAGCTTCAAGCTGTAGTCCTGTTCCTCTAATGTTATCTATAAAGCTCTTTTTCGTGATTGGCGATGCGATGCGGCCTGATTTCATTAGAGCGACCACGTCGCATATTTCGGCGATGGACTTGACGTTGTTTGTGGCGAGAAATAGAGTAACGTCGTGGACGTTGAGTTCGTGTATGAGTGCCAATACGTCGCGCCTACCCTGAGGGTCAAGTCCTGCGCTTGGTTCATCGAGGATCAGCAATTCAGGTTCATTCAGCATCGCTGCGGCAATGCCAAGTCGCTTTCGGTCCCCGAGCGAATACGCTTGCACGCGGTCGGTTTCTTTGCCCTCGAGCCCTGCCAAAATAAAAAGTTTGGCGATTCTTTCATCGGTCTCTTCAGGCACGCCGGAAAGGTTGGCAAAAATTCTGAGATTCTTCTCAGCTGAGAAGTTGCCATAAAAGCCGGGTCGCTCGGGCACGTAGCCGATCTTACTTTGCACCTCGTGAAACTGTGTAGCAACGTCTCGATCGAATAACTTGATCGATCCGGCCGTGGGTTTGGTGAAATTGAGCAACATGTGGATGACGCTCGATTTCCCGGATCCGATCGGCCCCAAAAGGCCAAAAGCAGCGCCTTGTTCCACTGTGAAACTTGCACTATCAACTGCAACGACGCCTTTCTTATAGCGCTTTGTTAGTTCAAGGACTTCTATTACGTTCATTGCTTCCTACAGATGCGCTGTAATCATGGTGAATTAAATACTATTATATAAAATAGGCGTTTTG
>DASVJT010000216.1:0-1721 GCA_036385775.1 archaeon | reverse complement strand
TGGCAACCGCAATTTTCGATCACTCACTTGTCCATACCCAGGCTGAACTGAACTGGTTAACAAATCTATTGGAAAAGATCGAACGAGGGGAGTACCCTTAAAGTACTCCTCTTTTTTTGAATAAAATTCAATCTAGAATATTCAACTATATAAAAAGCATCCTTGATTTCTTGAGTTTAGAGTTCAAAGCACCTTAACAAAAATGGAACTTGCTGGTAAAAGTTTTTTGTGAAGAAAACTATCAGCGAGTTCCGAAAAGCATTGTACCAAAACTTTATCAAACGGGCTGACACCTTGCTCAATTTGGTGGATGCCTTGACGGTTGCGGGTCATGTCAGTTCGCCAGTAGCGTTGAGCGAAGAAACACCCTTTGCGCGGAAGTTTTCCAGCGTGTACGATGGTTTAGAAAACGGTGAGATGAACATGGATGATCTGCTGTCCATGTTGCCGTATTGTGTTCCAACCGACAGTGAAACAATTGCAGGCTATAAAGTCTATGCGACTGACGCGACAGCCAATGAACATGAACAAGCGGAAACCTTGCCTGACCGCAGCGTTTTGAAATCGAATCAAAAAGACCCGATCCGCTATGGTCACAAGTATTCATGGTTGGTGCGTTTACTGAACTTTGGCACATCGTGGACAGCGCCTGTGGATGTGGAGCGGATTGACACTGAAATGACCGATACCCAAGTGGCAGCATTTCAAGTGAAGGAATTGGATATCCGCGATCAAGAGAAAAAGGTGTTGGTTGCAGATAGTCGCTATGCTGACCAGCTATTTTTGGGTATTTTTCGATGGTTTCAGAATACTTTTGCCTTGGTGCGTGTTGCCAGCAATCGAGTTTTGTATGAAAATCCTAAACCGAAACCAGCGGGCAAGAAGGGCAGACCATCCAAACACGGCAAGTCCTTTCACTTGAATCAGACCCATCGCGCTGCTGAGCGCGCCGAAACATTTGAACTGGGCAAGCAGGCTATCCGAGTATCCTTGTGGAAGGATCTGCACTTCAAGAAGCTGGCTGATTTGATTGGCGCGCTGGTGCAAGTGGAATTTTTGAAAGAAGATGGAACACCACGTTACAAACGTCCAATGTGGTTATTCTGGACGGGACCGAATGATGTCGCCTTGCCCGATCTCTGCCGCATGTATTTATGGCGTTTTGCCATCGAGCACATGTTCCGCTTTTTGAAACAGCATATGGGTCTCAATAGCAACCGTTCTCCCAATCTGGTCAGCGCGCAACAATGGATGTGGCTATGTGCGTTGGCCTATTGGCAATTGCTGTTAGTGCGTGACGATGTTAAAGAAAACCGACCTGCATGGTATCCACTCAATAGACAACAACGGGTCAAGCTTACGCCTTATCAAGTGCAACGTTCAGCTCTGGCATTTTTGTTGGAGTTGGGCACGCCAGCCGCTAAGCCCAGACCCGCTGGAAAAGGCACAGGCAGGCAAAAGAATTATTGCCCGCCACCACGTGGTCGTTATTCGGTGGTGTTCAAGAGCAAAAAAGCCCAAGTCTTGCCTTCTGCCAGTCCGTAATTGGTATTTGCTTTTCAGTTTTTAACGTTCGCTCCGAGCGCACATCTTTTGTGTGCTACTTTGCTACTCTAAACTCAAGTTAATTGCTGTGCTTCTTTTTCGGGAATACTTTCATACGAAAGTATAGAAAATTCTTTCCAACTAAAATATCTCACTGGTACTTGACTAATAACGGA
>DASVJT010000215.1:0-6223 GCA_036385775.1 archaeon | reverse complement strand
GTCACACACGAAGCCCGTGGTTTGAAAGCCTGCTCGCGAGCAGTTGCGTTTGGCTGCGTTTGCTTGTCGTTCGACAACGTGTGTAGGTAGATTACGCGAATGCGATATACCTCTTATTCCTCGGATAGTCCCCATATTGACAATATCAACAGGATGCAGCTCGTTGACGGGCTCTGTGAGGACGTTTATCAATCCCCCACCACGAGGATAGAATCCCCTTTTTATGAGACGAAATCGGTGCTTAAATCCCATGCTAACTAATACGGGATTAAGGACGTTGATCACGTAATCGGCTTGTGGTGCTAACGGGTTGTTAGTACCGCCTATAAGAGTAACAGATGAACGCTGATCGGCGAATGCGAGGACAGGCAAAAGGGCCTGTAAAACGAGGGTAGTACTGCCGGCCGTTTTAACGTCAAAGTGAAAAGTTCCCCCGCGTATCGGTCCCGGGGAGAAAACTAGCTTAGAGGAGCCTATCGCTAGTCCGCCCACCTTCGCGGCCGTAACCTCAGCTAACGCGCGTATCGCAGTCAAATGTTGGCTGCGAAGCCCGGGATTTTTCCGGTTTAACCTTATATTTGTGATAGTAACGGGCTTTTGTGTTAACGCGGAGAGCGCTAGACATATACGCAGCACTTGTCCGCCACCTTCACCGATGCTACCGTCAATCTCAATCATTAATAGTAATTGCACTGAACACAAAATAAACTGCAGGGTAGACAGTTAAAATCGAGATGACTTGAGAAACAGTTAATCAGCTCCGATAAATGTTAATTTGCACGTAAAACCAGTGTGCTTTACGGCCACAAGCAAGGGTTATTTAGTACCTTCGACGTCCTATTACTACTCGAACATCGGCTTTAACGCCGGGAGAATTCGGATAAACAAGGAGCAAGAGATGGGTCAACCGGACAACACTACAGTCTGCAAACTCTGCCAGCGCAACTTTGAAAAATCAGAAATAGGTCGAATTAAGATCTTAAGACGCGAAAAAAAAGGAGAAAGCGTTCTTTGGATCTGTTCTTATTGTGCTGGGCGAATTAAATTCGCCGACCACTGAAAGTGCTTCTAAGTGCTCAAAGCTAATTTTCCCGCTGGTCATGATTCGTGCTCCCTAAAGCGATCTCGCAAGTATTAAGTAGTTGTTTTAAGCCTTAAGGCTCATTTAGACGAGATTGACGGTTTACAGGTTAGCACGCAGTTACAGTTTGGTACAGTAAAAAAAGCGGCCTCGCCTCTGGGCTTGTCGATGCTGTAGCGCCTATGAGCCCTTCGCTCTTTTTGCCCAACGAACTCGCTTCTAACGTGACTGAGGGAAGAGAATATACGAGTGGCAAGGCGGACTTTGGTTCGCCGTAACCTGCAGGAACAGCAACAATCAAGCCTTTAACGCTGGACCGCGCCGTATGGGTATTCTCCGGCACCAAGCATTGAGGTATCGTTTATGGTGACTTCATCAATACGTATTTATTTCGTTGTGTATTGTTTAGGTATGTGAGGGTTATTGCACTCACCGGAGAAGGAGAATGCTGCGAACAGTTTATAGCTGCACTCAAGCGTGAGCATACGGTGGCGATTCTTCGTCGGCATCGAGAGAATGCACGTACATTTGCTCAGAAGGGAGACTCGGATACGTTCCTTTGCATCAAATCGCCGACGCGATACTCTTTAACATCCTACATCGGCGAGAACCCAGATCAAATCCCAAAAGAGTTAGATCGTCTGGGAGAACAAGAGGACGTTGACTTTGCGGTTGTGGTAGGGGGCGAGCTTACGTCACGGATTGTCTCATCTCGTGAGGTTTGTGAGGTTCAGCTAGCGGGCTCTGCAAACTTTGAACAGCATCTTGAAGCGCTAAAGAATTTTCCAGAATGGATCACGCTTGGCGCTCTGGTAAGAACCGTACGTTCGCACCCTGACATTCTCAAAGCTGGAGCGATACTGACTTTCACTGGAGTGGTCCGCGGGGAAGCTTTTGCACTTGAATTTGACATTTACGAATGGGAAGCGCAGGAGCGACTTTCGTCAATCGTTCGCGACCTGAAGACAGCAGAGGGCATAGTGGAGGCAAAGATACACCATAAATCAGGGCGTATCAAACGAGGCGAAGACATAGTCTATATTGTTGTTGCAGCTGCACATCGACAAGAGGGGTTTAAGGCACTCAGGGATGCAATAGAACGGATAAAGAAGGAAGTCCCCATCTGGAAAAAGGAGTTTACCGAAGAAGGTGAAAAATGGATCGGTGTTTGAAGGTGTGGGTTAGCTACGAAGTCAAATATGATAATCGGGGCTTTCTATCGATCGGCACGAGTCTGGAACGGTAAATATAAACCGGGAGTTTTATATGCGGCTTTTTGGAACAAATGGTGTGAGGGGGTTAGTAAACCACGATCTGACTGCAGATCTTGCACTAAGACTCGCAATGAGTTTGGGGACACTAACAAAGGGCACAGTTGCGGTCGGACAGGATACGCGGACGTCAGGCAATATGCTCAGTTATGCAGCAATTGCCGGACTGCTCTCAACAGGATGTAGGGTTATTAACGTCGGCATAGCTCCGACGCCCGCCGTGCAATACTTCGTCCGCGATAACGCCGATGCGGGAATTGTCATCACCGCGTCTCACAATCCGCGGGAATATAATGGACTGAAACTAATCGCTGGTGATGGAACGGAATTTGGAAGTGAAGGGGAACTTGCCGTGGAGGATATATACTACGGTGAAGTGCTCAAGCTTGCTGATTGGCGCGAGACAGGCGACCTTTCACACATTGACATCATCCCTGCTTACATTGAGGGGGTTATGCAGAACGTTAGTGCGCCAGACATTGCAAAACGTGGGTTCATTGTCGCAGTCGACACAGGTTCTGGCGCCGGCAGCATTGTAACGCCATTCTTGCTCAGTAAATTAAACTGCAAGGTAACGACGATCAATGCGCAGGTAGATGGCACGTTCCCGAGTCGGAATCCAGAACCGACAGAGGATGTGCTCACCGATCTTGAAAAAATCGTCGTCTCTAATGGCGCCGATTTGGGAGTCGCTCACGACGGCGACGCTGATAGGGCCGTTTTCGTCGACGAAAACGGGAATTTCGTTAACGAAGACGTTTTGCTCGCAATTGTCGTGAAACATGTACTTTCAAAGACGCCAGGACCAGTAGTCACACCTGTCAGCTCGTCGCAGCGCATCGCTGATGTAGCTGAAGCAGCCGGTTGCCAGGTTATCTGGACCCCCGTCGGCAGTATTCACGTAGCGCGTGTGATGATGCAAGTGAACGCTGTCATAGGTGGGGAGGGTAACGGGGGTATTATATTCCCAGAACATCAGTACTGCCGTGACGGGGCGATGACAGTGGCCAAAGTGCTTGAAATAATGAACGAACGTGGTAGAAAGCTTTCTGAGCTCGTTGCCGAAATTCCGAAGCGATATATGGATAAAACGAAGGTCACTTGTCGCGATAGAGACGCAGCCATGCAACACATTCAGTCATCGGCTCACGGAAACGTCGACACAACTGATGGTGTTAAAATATGGTATGATGACGGTTGGCTGCTTATCCGCCCCTCTGGAACAGAGCCAATCATTCGGATTTTTGTCGAGGCGGAAACAAAGACACGGGCCCACGACCTACTAGAACTAGGCATGAACATGACCAAAGGCTGCTAAATGCCAAGGAGTCTCGATCTTTCTAACTTACTCGGAAACGGAATATGACTTTAGAGGAACTCTTAGTTCTCGATGCAGAAGTTGAATTGCGCGAACCCAGTTTAGAGTTCTTTGTAACCGGTTGTAGTGGTTTTATCGGCACGCATCTTGTTAAGCATCTCTTGGACGAAGGGCATTTGGTGACTGGTTACGATTTAGTCATACCTGCTTACACGCACGTTAATTTCGATTTCGTGCAAGGCGACATCATCGATCTGGAAAGACTTCGCGCAAGTGTGGTCAAACCTGACGGCATCTTTCACCTCGCAGCGCAAACAAAGGTTCCTGACTCAACTCAAGATCCAAGTTACGACTTCCTCGTTAACGCGCAAGGTACGTTCAACGTGCTTTCGTGTGCTTCTGAAGCTACGTTTGTGTATGCGTCTACAAGCACGGTTTACGGAATTGCTGCCACTCCAACACCTGAAGAACACGCTATGCGTCCAGTATCCTTTTATGGCGCTTCAAAAGCAGCAGGAGAGCTTTATTGCTCTGCGTTTAACGGTATTTTCGGAGTGCCTACGACTTCTCTCCGCCTTTTTAACGTCTATGGGCCAGGTAATGCTAAGGGCGTTATGTATGATTTAATAAAGAAGCTGCAGTTGGATGGTAGCCACCTTGAAATACTTGGATCTGGACTCCAGAAGAAAGACTACGTTTATATTGACGACGTCATAGACGCGTTCTTGCTCGCCTATGACAAGGGAATACCGGGCGAAGCTTACAACGTTGGAAGCGGTAGGGCCATTACTGTCAATCAGATTGCTGGTTCTATCTGTAGAATTTTGGACCTGCATCCCGATATGAGCTGGACGGGAGGCAAATCTTGGGAAGGTGACATCGAATCAACACAGGCTGACATATCATGTTTTACTTCGTTTGGCTGGAAGCCTAAGACCGATCTAGAAACGGGCTTGTGTAACCTCTGCGACTGGATAAAAAGCTAACTAGTCCGACTTAACCGGCGCCAACACGTTCGAACTGTGTAATCGTTTAGCGCTTCGGCGGTAAATAATAAAACAAAGAGTGAGCCCAGCTGCGCTGAACTCACTTAAACGAAGCTCTGAGTGTTATTTCCTACGTCGCAGTACTATATACGCCACCGCTAAGAGTCCTGCTACTGCGTACAATGCCTCAAATCCAGGCATGCCAAGGAATCCAGGTGCCGCTGTCGCTGAAGCAGTCGCCGTTGTTGTTGGGGGTATCATAACACTATCGATGACGTGAATCACACCATTTGTCGCGTTGATATCTGCTTTAGTTACAGTCGCGTTGTCAACTTTGAGTGCAGTGTCTGTAACGGAATACGGCAAGGAGTATCCGTTCACCGTACTAAGCGTTCCACTACCGGTGAAGTTGTTTGAAAGCAACTTCGTTGGGACGATATGATAGTATAGAACATTTTGTAATTCTGTTGTGTTGTTTTGCCAACGAGCAAGCGTAGATGCATCAACTTTGGAAAAAGCGGCGTTGTCAGGTGCGAAGACGGTATAGTTGCCTGGACCGTTCAACAAGTTTGTGAGGTTTGCTTTCTTCAATAGGCTCGTAAAGTTCGTAAGATTTGTGTTATTGGCTATAGTTTGTGCTAGAGTCTGCGTAGCTTTAGCCGTCGCAGTTTTCGTTGCATTTACAGTCGCGTTTGTAGTCACTGCATTTCCTGTTTGTGCGAAAGCAACGGTAGGCCCGACAATAGAGAGAACCACTAATATCGCCAAAACAGCAGAAAAGAGCTTTTTACTGACCATTTTTCACCTCAAATATCTTTTGCTTGTGTTTGTTTAATTTTCTATATGCTATAAACTTTGCTTTTCCCTACTTCCGACGTCGTAGCACCAAATACGCGATAGCTAAGAGTTCTGCTACCTCACACAACGCCTCAAAGTCAGAGAATCCAACGAATCCCGCAGCTGTGTAACGCAGCGGCTTTCGCTTGTGCAGTTACTGCAAATAAGAAAAAAAAGAGCGAGCCCAGCGTAGACCGAGCTCTTCAAGTGTGGTTCAGAGCGTTACTTCCGACGTCGCATCACTAAGAACGCCACAGCTAAGAGTCCTGCTACTGCGTACAAGGCCTCAAAACCAGGCATGCCAAGGAATCCTCCAGCTGCTGATGCAACGGCTGATACAACCGCTGCTTTCGTTGACGAAACTCCCGCTGGCGCCGTTAGAACTTTATCAAGCGTGTAGATTTGACCGTTCGTTGTGTTAATGCTCGTCTTGGATATCGTTGCGTTGTAGCCACCGAGGAACGTTACTGTTGTGTTGTTCACGGTGTACGGGATATCGTTGCCCGCTAGCGTCGTGACTGTGCCGTTCGTACTGAAGTTCTGTTTACCGACAATCACGTGGTTTAATAGAACCTGTGTGAGCGTTGTATTGTTACTCTTCAGGTTGGCAAGGGTTGTGTTGTTGAGCTTCGCAAAAGCAGCTTCGTTCGGCGCGAGAACAGTATAGTTCTTCGTCGTATTGTTGAGCGTCGCTGTCAAGTTAGCTTGCTGAAGCAAACTTGCCAAGGTT
>DASVJT010000214.1:0-7459 GCA_036385775.1 archaeon | reverse complement strand
CTCTGTGCATCGCCTACACCGCCAGCAATGGTCATTCCAACAAGATCGTCAATTTGGTATATCTTTTTGCCCTCTTTGCTGGATATGAAGTTGCCCATGGTTACGCGACTTTCTGATGCGAGCACAACGCCGTCCTTACAGACAATCCCAATGGTAGTCGTACCTTTATATTGATCGACATTAGTCATTTTACTACCTCAAAAAATAGCAAACAAAAACCAGTAAACACTCTCTAAATCATTACGTTTCTATTTAAACCTATCTATATGCTGATATAATCGCTAAAAATCAACAAAAATGCAATAAATTAAAAAACACAATTAATTAGTACCTCTAAAAATCTATCTCTATCGTATCTCTATCGTGATAGTTATACCCTCTGGCTTTTTTAGCTTTTCGACAAATATGCGATCAAGATCTCGAGCTGCTTTGTTTGCTCCAACTATCAACGTCCTTCCTGAGATAAATGTGCTCTTTCTTACAACCATATCGTCGGTGTCCGAAAGTGAGAGGTTGGCGTTGCCGAAACCCGTAATCACCTCACTCATGTGACCTGCTCTAATCGTCAAACGCATTTTTGCTGTGTTTGAGCTCAAAGCGGTTTTGACGTCGCTTGTCAGATCACATAATGATTTGTCCGCTGAAACTGCTATAATGCAGTCCGCTCTTTTTGAGATTTGGTGATCTTTGGTAATTTGAAGTGTCGTTTTGTGAGTCGCCAAGATGTTATGATGGCCTTTGGCATGTATTGTATCGCTCAACATATCCGTATTATTATCTGTTAGCAAGTGGCTATTAACAAATGATGAATCAAGAGACTAACTTTGTGTGTCCTTCGTGTTCGTCAGATAAAAAGGTACCCCACGAGGTATTGAGCACTGCTAAAAAGCTTATCATTCGCTGTACGGTGTGTCACAATACGCAGCAAGTAGCCATCCCGCATCGCTTTAAAAACCTCAAGCTTAGGGTCATCGTTAGCGACTATGATCACTCTCATGTGAGCTGGCTTGAGTTGGGGGCTCTCGAACGGCTCCATATAGGGGATGAGTTCATTGTTGAGAACTCGTCGGTCGACGCCGTACGTATAACTGCTATCGAACTTGACGGCGGAGTTCGAACCGCGGAGTCAGAAGCTAAGTTAATTCGAGCTCTTTGGGCTCAGAAGATCGATAAGGTAGTCGTTAAGATCGCCGTTCACTCAGGTAAGAATACGAAATCACACAAAGTTGCGTTTGATGGCGAGAAGAGATTTGTCGTCGGAGATACAGAACGGTTTGGAGAAGTAGCTCGCATTAAGATCAAGCATGGGCCCGTTTTTGATCGGGCTGGGCAATCTGCTAGTGCCAAAGACATCGCACGAGTGTATATCAAGAATACAACCAGACGAAGTGCCGATCGGAACCAGTTTTCCTTCACTCGGCATAAGCCTGCTCAAAGGAGGTAGCGTGACGCCTTTAGAGCTTGAAAGGGCATCACTTCTGAAAGGCCTAAGACATCGTGGTATAAGCGAGCGAGTGGTTTCTGCAATGGGAGCGGTGAGACGCGAAGATTTTGTGCCTCAGAGCTTGCGCGATTATGCATATCGTGACCAGCCACTGCCAATCGGCAATGAGCAGACAATTTCTGCTCCACATATGGTGGCTATAATGTGTGAGATTTTACGCGTTGAGCCCCAATCTCGAGTGCTCGAGATAGGCACAGGTTCAGGGTATCATGCGGCCGTACTGGCACAGCTTGCAGGGGAAGGGACTGTCTACACTATCGACAGATTTGAAGGATTGGTAGAGAATGCGCGTAAACTGCTCCCCACAAATGTGGTGCCCCTTGTTGGAGATGGGTCACTAGGACTCCCTGAATATGCTCCTTTCGATCGGATTCTAGTGACCTGTTCAGCTCCCGAAATTCCTTCTCCATTGCTTGAGCAGTTGAAGGAAGGTGGTCGGATGGTACTGCCTTTGGGAAAAGGACTCCAGGAACTTTTCTTGGTTCGCAAAAATAACGTTATAGAAAAAGAAGCACACGGCGCCGTCGCCTTTGTTTTACTAGTAGGAAAATATGGGTTTCCGGATAAACATTACAATAAAAAGACGACGTCTTGAGGCTCTGCGACTCAACAAATACCTTACAACCACTGGGCCAGCGACTGCTGAGCTGCTTCATCTCGTGCGCTAGTTATCCGTTGCACGGTATTTTCAACCCTCTCTTTTGAGAAATCGTGCTCGTCACACAAGAAATTCACGAGTTCTTCTTCGTTCACCGGGGCCCACGCAAGATCATATTCATGAGTGACAACAGGGTCGAGGAATAATTGCTTTATAGGTGCGTAGTCAAGGCTCTCTCCTAGATCACCTAACGCTCGTTCAATGTTAAAGCTCTTTATCATCCTCAAAGCTTTTTTCGGTCCGATACCTTTCACCCCTTTGTTGTAATCCGTTCCAACAAGTATGCTCATTTCGATAAGCTGCTCGCGATTTATCTCTAAAGAGGCGAGAATGTCATCGAGCTCAAATAGTTCGGGACTAATGCTTACGTAAACATCTTTGCCAGGTAGTTTTCGTCGTCCCGTTAAAGTTAAGTTCCTTACTAATCGGGGGGTCCCAAAAAGTAGCGCGTCAATATCTTGAGATGCAGTAAATGAGACGTCACCTTTGCTTGTCATATATGCCGCTTGTGCTTCTCCCTCACTTGCCGCATTGACTACAGGAATGCCCAAGTGGTGTAACAGGATCTTCGAGCTTTCGAGAATCTGCGTATCTAATCGAGCTGACGCTTGGGCGTACTTAAAAGCGTCCGCCCGCCCTTCTGCTCGTGCTTGCGCCCACTCTCGCGTAGCGTGTTCTCGCGTTTCTTTCCGCTTAAGGACGGTTTCTTTCTTCCATTCTGGTGGTTCTCCATCAAAAACGTAGACTGGCTTCACCCCAGCTTCTATGATAAATGCGGTTCGATAAAACAGACCAGAAAGATGAGAGGTAACTCTTCCAGCATTGTCCATTAACGGTGTCCCGTCCCTTTGTCGGATTATGCTCAAGAACTGATAAATAGCGTTGAAAGCGTCAATGGCGACACTATCGATCTGTTCTATCTGTATCTTTGTCCGCGGAAGCAGATCTCCAATTGGTACTCCCATTCCACCACCACTTTGCGGTTTGCGGTACGTCGGCAGCTCAGTTAAATCTATGCAAGGCAGGCTTACAACGTAAGCGGTAGCGAGACAAACGTGGCACAGGCTAACCATCTGCTTAGTAATTTTACCGTGTGCTGCTCTTTTGCTACCTTCATGGTCTCCTTAGAATAAAGCAGGACGCACGGTGGCCGCAACTCTATATACCAGGAGCGCGCATACGGCGAAGGTGGTAGTGGGCCTTGTATTTAGCTGCTTTTAGACTTTGAGTTTGCAGTTGTGGCGGAGTGTGTCCCTCTAAATGAATGAGATTCTAAAGCGTATCTCGCCTTTTGCGATGGCGCTATTTATCATTGCCACTCAGTTGATCGCACTTCTCTTAGCCCAGCCTTTTCAAGCCTCGAATATGCAAGCTTTCAGCAATCCGGAATCTGTGTATAACCCGATTTACTACTTTCTGCTTGTTTTGGCGTTTACGGCACTTTTGCTTGCTATTATAAAATTGGGGAGACGCTGGATAATACAGCTCATTATCGGCCTTGTGATCATTTCAACCCTCTACTTTGTGTATTCATCAGTTCTGCTCAATCTAGGAGACTTAGGAGGGGTGATAGCGATTGGCGCAACTGCAGTCACCGCGTTTGTTCTATTTTATTACCCTGAATGGTGGGTGATCGATGCTGTTGGGATCTTGATCGGTGCCGGGGCAGCCGCAATTTTCGGCATCTCTCTCGCCGTTATACCTACGTTAGTGTTGCTGATAGGACTCGCCATTTATGACTTCGTGTCTGTGTATCAAACTAAGCATATGATTAGCCTCGCTGAGGGTGTTGTGGATCTAAAGTTGCCAGTATTATTCGTGCTGCCTCGAAACAGAGGATACTCTCACGTCAAGTGGGCGCGGGAAGCTTCAGACTCAACTGGTGAAGAAAAGTTAGAGAAACGAGAAGCCTTCTTTATGGGACTTGGCGATGCAGTTATTCCAACTGTTTTGGTCGTATCTGCAAACACATTCTTAGTTGCGCCGACATTTGGGTTTATTAATGGACCCGCACTCGGCGCTGCAGTTGGAACCATTGTAGGTTATGTAGCCCTAATGTGGTTCGTCGTTAAAGGAAAACCTCAAGCAGGTTTGCCATTCTTGAACTCAGGTGCAATCGGCGGCTTTCTATTCGCTTGTTACGTTGCTGGCGTCCATCCATTCTAGCTCTCAGCGACTTCGTGAGCTCGAACGTTTGCGGGACCTTGCGTGTGGGCGCTGTTGGCAATATCAATTGCGGCTTTAAGAACCTGTGCTATCCCTTCTCCGGATATAGTTGATATTTTAAACGATTCTTCAACTGATTCTGTCGGTTTTAGATCCAACTTGTTTGTTGCAACTATGATAGGCAGGGCAACTTGCGATCTTAACTCGTTTAAAAGGCTAAGTTGTTCCGGAACCGTGTATCCAGACGTGACTGAAGGATCTACAATAAACAATATGACGTCTCCAAGGTGCTTGAGGGCCGAAATGGCTTGGAGTTCAATAGGGTTCCGTTTGAAGAGTGGCCGATCTAGCAATCCAGGTAGGTCGACAATTTGATAACGTCTCTCGTGGTATTTGATGTGCCCCACAACAATTCCCTTTGTGGTGAAGGGGTAGAGTGCAATCTCAGGTGTGGCATTTGTTACAAACGCGACAAAACTCGATTTTCCTACATTGGGATATCCAGCGACGAGTATAGTCGGCTCGTCCCCTAAAGCAGGAAGTGCGTTGATTGTGCGTCGAGCCTGATTTAAGAAATCGAGGTCTGACCGTATCTCTCTCATAATAGACGATGCTCGCCCAAACATCTGCTTCCGCACAGCCTTTGGGTCGGGCGCTCGGGATATCTTCGCGATTGAAGCCCGTGATAACTGGTGAATTTTTGTAGCTGCCCAATTGACAGAAGCAAGTGACATTTTCAGCTTGTCAATTCCGATAACGATGTCGATCGTCTCTGCGTAGAATGGGTCGATCTCGTTAAGGTTTGGAAATCGTCGAACTATTACTCGAAGGTTGTCAGCGAGGATATTTGACGCCGTTAGTATCATTGCTTTTTCTGCCGTTCGCCCTGGAGCTTTTCCTGCTCTTGCGCGGACGCTTTTTCTGAATGCTTTGTCCAACAACTCTTTTGAAGTCAGAACTGTCTGAATGTTAAACATTTTTTATTCCTAGACCTTCCAACTTAATAAGACTTATATCTCATAATTAATCATATTAATTGAATCTATGGAACTATCTTCCGTACAAAAGGAAATTCTGAGCGCCCTTATAAGTTTATATCGGCGAAATTCTCGCTCAATTAGGGGCGAAGAAATAGCCGAGGTGCTTGGCCGTAATCCAGGCACGATACGTAATCAAATGCAGTCGTTGAAAGCACTTAAGCTTGTGGCAGGGGTTCCTGGGCCTAAAGGTGGATATAAGGCAACTAGCGCAGCATACCGGGAACTGCAGTTGGACACTCTGGCTGAGGAAGCACACGTCGTTTTAGTTAAAAACGGCGCTGAGATGAATGATGTGTTGATTGAAGAAATAGATTTTACGACGGTTGCGCATCCGGACATCTGCAGTGCGGCGATTAAGGTAATTGGCAACCTTCGGGAGTTTGACGACGGAGATTTGCTTAAGCTCGGGCCGACGCCTGTGAATAGGCTCACGATAAAAGGGACTGTTTGCGGCAGAAATGACGCAGAAAACACTGTCATCATCCTAGTCTCTGAGATGGTATCCCCTCCAAAAGCACCGATAAGTGAGTACGCCTCGACCTCCTTAATTACAATCGATATTAATGCACCGCTTCAACAAGTTGCCAAGATCCTAATTAAGAATAATATCCACGGAGCACCCGTGAAGGGGGATGGTCGACTAGTTGGAATGGTCACGCTTACGGACCTTGGAAAAGCCATAGCAACTGGAAACTTTGGTTCAGCCGGTGACATTATGAACCAAAACGTTTTCACGGTGGAAGAGGATAAGCCTGTTTACGAGGCTATGCGGTTATTTAACGAATATAGCGTAGGCCGTCTGGTAGTGACTGCCAAAGGTTCACCGAAAGGAATAATTACGCAAAGCGACGTTCTGCGTAAAATTTCGACTATTTAAAGGTTTCGATCACGCATTTCGAGAACCGCTTCTTCTTGTTATCTCAATGAGTGGGTGAGTACTACTCTCAAGTATTCGAATATCATTCAGTGATCGGAGTCCAACGTTCTCAGCGGTTCGCTCCATGCCCAAAGGAACGTCTCGGTCCATTGTGATTATGTAAGCGTCGACCTCTTTAAGGTTAAGATTTCGAGCCGCTACTGCTCGGTGATGGCCATCTACTAACAAGGTCTTATCACGCTTTTTTATTACGATCAAGGGTTCAGCGAGGCCTTTTTCAAGCTCGTATTTCCTTCCTTGGAGCTCATCCGCGAATATCTTCGACTGTGTAGGCACCAAATCTTGTACCTTTACTTGGCCAAGGTGCTCATCCAATTGGACCTTGTGGATCGTTCTAAGCGTTCGCATTAGCTTCCATACTTTGTCTGGCGTCGCACGCTCAATCTGTGATCGCAATACATCTGTGTTTGAAATAATGCCGATTACGTTACCGTCATCGTCAATCACGGGCAGTTTTTTGTTGTCCGTTCTCCAAAGAACGCGAGCGGCGTCAAACAAATCCATGTTACTACGAGCCACAACCAAATTTACAGACATAATTTCTGCGACTTTGATCGACGGATCACATAGCAGGATGTCCAGTGAAGAAACGTACCCTATTATCTTTCCGTCTTTGACTACAGGAAATCCATCGTGCTTCGTGTTTCTTATGAGACTAATGACATCTTTTACCGTATCCGCTGCTGCAACAGTAATAACGTCTCGCGTCATGTAGTCTTCGACTTTGAGAGAACTCATTTTTCTATATTTAAATCGGCTTTCAAGTAAATTAACCTAACTCGGTCGAATTGAACACTAAGTTGGCGTCTTAAAGCGTCAATAAGGGAATGTTAATAACATTTCGCTTCTTTTTTACAGTTGTGATAGCAGGTGCAATCGTCTACGATCCCTTGTATAATGAGCACGACACGGGCAGCCATATCGAATCTAGAAGTAGATTAGACGCGATTATGGAACGGATACGCGGCGATGAACACGCGCGACGTATTGGAGTAGTTAAACCGATCAAATCCGCTATTGAAAACGTTTGGGCTAACCACGATGCTAAATACGTAGAAAGCGTCAGGCGGCTTGCAGAAGCCGGTGGAGGCTGGCTCGATTTGGATACTTATTGCTCATCGAAAAGTTATGAAGTCGCGCTGTTTGCAGTAGGC
>DASVJT010000213.1:0-9719 GCA_036385775.1 archaeon | reverse complement strand
TACAATGAAAGCCCCAAGCGTTGCAAAATTATTTGAAACAGACTACTACGCTGTCGAATCGGTAGTGGCAAAAGAACAGATTAATGAGTTAATTCCGAAGCTTAAGCAACATGGAGCAGAAGACATTTTGGAGTTATCTATCAGCAAAATAGTGGACTAGCCGCTTCTGACATAAAATGCGTAAACGGCCTACCTTGCCCTCAATCCAGTTACAAGCGTGCGCACTCCTGATTCTCGTTGCAGCAATGCTTTTTACTAGCATAGCGGGTTGCGTAACAGAACAGCCAAATAATCAAACGTCTGGTAGTGCCTATCCAGTAAACATAACATACACTTATTGTTATTCTTACAACAGCACCTCGTTTCTGACAGGCGTTATCAAGAACGCGGGCACGTGGAACCTAGTAGATCTAAGCCTTCAAGCTGAAGGATATGCAAATAATACGACGCGGGAGGAGGGGCATGCAGGTCCGCAAACGGGAGTTAAGTCGACACTTCTCCCTGGGGAGAGTACTCCTTTCATGATAAAAATGTCGCAAACGACTTCAGGCATAAACACCGCCGCCAGTCAGACACAAGTTGCATCAGTGAGCTCAAAAATAGCGACCTCCACACGAAATATTTCTTCTAACAAGTCTATTACTCAAGTAAACACGTTAGTAGCGAAGACATGCGACTTACTATACAAGATTATGGCTCCTGAATATAAGCTTTCAAAAACAGAGCCAACCCTGCTTTCTATTACAAATAACAAAACCCGTTTCTCTAACCAGACTTTAAGTGTGAGCGGAGAGGTCTACAATGAAGGGACTAAAAACGTCACCTCCTCCCTGGTAGCAGTAGCATTCTACAGAGATGACGGGTACGTTTTAGGCGTTTTTGTCGGCAGTCCGCAAGGAGAGTTAGCTCCAAACAAGACTGCACCGTTTCAAATTGATATTCCAAGCCATTTTTTCGATTCTTCAAATTCGTCGGTCAACACAACTAGGATTGAAGAATACGCTTACGAGCTAACTAGCTGAAGTGTAAATCGTCATCAAAAAATCGGAATTCGAATTTAGGACCAAGTGCCTTAAGCGTATCGTTTGCTGTGCTTCTCGTTTTTTCAGGCAAAATTAAAAAAATTCGATCAACGTCAAGATTCTTGAGCGGAAGCCATTTCGCAACTAGCTCATCTGTTATCTCATCTTCAACTGCAACTTCCGCAATTATGGTCGGTATGTCACTTGCCATAAATGGCTTAACGCTATAAACATCATAAGCGAGCAGATCGGGGTAAACTTCACCGATACTAGCAACTTTATTCCCCATAATATTCGTAACAACTTTGTATTTTTTAAACAGAATCGTAGATGCCTTTCTAACAACTTCGTCATGAAGCGTTTCTGCCTTCGAACTGCTTGGAGTAGACATAATTATCATGTAAAGATTGTGACTACATACATTTTTTGGCGTATTAGATTTCAGGGTCTTAATCCTATCATTTTTTGCGATTCCGTCCTTAGGTACTTGCTCGGTAGGTAGTCTCCTGAGCCTTAGGTTCCCAGTTGTCAATCCTTGTGGTCCAAGAAGTGTAACAAAATAAGTTTATTACATAGCTTTTTATTGATATCTTCAAAAATGATTTTGTTTTCTAAAGAGGAGTCCGTATGCGTATAGATGAAATGAATAAGAAGATATTGGGCCTGTTGCAGCAGGACGGCAGAATGACATACAAAGACATCGCTCAAGCGATAAATAGGTCAGAATCAACAGTTCGCGATAGGATATCAATAATGGAGGACGAAGGGGTCATAAAAGGATATTGCGCAATCGTTGACCGGGGAAAGGTAGGACTTCAGTGCTGTGCCAGTATCTTTGCAAAAGCTCCGATGGAAGAGCTAGATTCTATTTCAAAGAAATTAACGGAATTTGAAAATGTTTTTCAAATTGAACACGTTAGTGGGGATCATAACTTACGTTTCTCAGTAGCAGCTCTTGATTATTCTCAGCTCAGAAAGGTGATGAATGGTCAAATAGCTGATCTCCCGCTCGAAATAAAGCAAATAGATATTGTCATGAAATCGCTGAAAGAGCTGGGGCCCCTCAAACTATCATAGAAAAGGGCGATATTGTCTATGCTGTAAACGCCTAGCTAATTCTTTGTTAGAAGCCACTCGACGACGTAATACGTTGCTCAATGTTAGATGTTCTAATGGAAGCTAAATGGGGAAAAAGCACAAGTACAAGATGCCCAGAGGGATGCGGTACTCAACATTAGCCGAAAGAGCAGAATTCTATTGTAACGAGCTTAATAATGAAGCGTTACATACGTGGCAATCGTTCCGAAAAACGACCGTATTGTCATTCTTAGTTGGCAAATATACCCAGGTCTATCTTAAACAGTTTGCTGATATCCGAGACGATGTGGTTGTGATTGACGATTACTGTGATGCTAAGGGGATGCAACAATACCTCCTCAAATACCTCCCAGAGGGGGTCTATTACGACACAAATCATTACGAAGATCTTGACATATGTAAAGGTTGTCCATGTAGTTACGAGACAGACAAATGTCTTCCTTGTAGGCACTATGTAGGACAAGAGCTTGTTTTTGATTTAGACCCTGAAAACGTTTATTGTCCGATACACGGCGACTTAGATCAGAAGATGAAAGCACACCAAGGCCGCATGCTCTGTTTGATTGAATTCAAGATCTTGAGAAAAAAGGCAGTCCTGATGTACCGAGAGCTCAAACAGATGTATTCTAAACTTCGCGTCATTTATTCGGGTCGCGGTTTTCATATTCACGTTCTCGATTCAGATGCGATTTATTTAACGCGCGCAGAAAGAAGTGCGTTGGCTAAAGGGTTCGAAAAAAGATTCCCGATAGATCAATGGGTCACCGCGGGGAATATAAAATTGATTAGACTCCCTTACACACTTCACGGAATGATATCAAGAATCTGCGTACCAATAGATCCAAATGAAATCGAGGCTTTTAACCCCGTTAACTACGGGCCGGCGGTACCCCGTTTTATTACCTTTGAAACAACTTGAAAAACAAACAAAGAGTAATACTTGACAATATTAAACCCTACTCCTCACCTTTTACTTCCTCACCTTGGTAGTACTCCTTTTTCTTGGTCAACTTACCTTAAATCTCTTTTCCATGGTAGTATTCCTCTTTTTTCTCTTCTTTTTCGTTCATGTTTACCCCAAGAAGAATGGCATTATCCAACTATAAAAAAGTGACACTCGTTTTACGCTTTTGGCCCTCGGTGCCAAATTGGCCGCTAAAACAGCACTTACAGCGTGCCCTCTTTCATAACTCGAGCCAACTATCACGACAACTCCGACTCATCTTTAGCACGTAAAAAAGCTGAGTGATAGAGTTATAGTAGATGAAAATCCTTTTCAAAACGAAAATGCAACTAAAACTGTTGACGGATGCTAGACGCTCAAAGTCGTTTTGAAAATGCAGCTAATGCTAGAGCGTACTTACGTTCCCAATCTCGCACCTGTTTCTTATTGATGTTATCATTTTCTTTAGCTCTTAAGCCCAGTGAGACTACATCCCACATATCCTGAATGACTCCCAAAACGTCGTGCATATTTGACTGTGCAGCTAGCTGGGTTTGAATCTTCTCTGCTGCCTGCTCAAAAGAAGAACATAGTTCGCTATATCTCGTTTTCGCGCACTCATCAACGACGTTGGCTAACATCTTAGATACTGTGTTAACATCCTTCTCATCAACAAACTCTTTTTTTGTAACGTTTTGAAGTTCGCTTATCATTGTCACCAGCACCTTATGCAGCTTGCTAGGAGAGTGTTCAAATATGACATCAAGTCTTGTGAATCGTGCGAGCCTCCCTACCTCTAACGTCAGGAGAATGGAATCGCTGAAAGAGGATTCGTGACCATCGAATATCAATACGGTGTCTTTCCACTTATCATATGAAGCTACAACTTGCTGCGTCTTTGCGATCCGTACCACGCTAAACACGTGCGGAGCATCACGTCTATAGACGACGGGCCCCGATTTATACCAGTAGTAAGGCAGCCGCAGCTCAAGACCTTTTTTTTCACAGCTCTTGTTTATTAAGAACAAGATCCTGTAGAAGCGAGATGGAGTAAGCGCATAACGTAACTCATCGCGTTTGAAATCATGACTATCAAACTTTGCTAGTATTTCTGGCGCAATATACGGTACATGCTGAAACTTATCGATAGTCTGAAGCAAAGTATATGCCAACAAGGGGTTCTTGCTGACTTCATTCACATAATCGAGTTCCTTCACTTAGCCCACGTTCGCATTTTAGTGCTAAAGAATGTATTATTTGTAAACTAGCTCTGCTCTTGCAATAACCAACCGTTGTCCAGATACCAACATTAATAATCAATCACTTCTATGGTTTTCGTTCTTGTTGACACTTCTAGTTAAGGGGATTATGAAACTCACAAAATAGCGTGAAGAACATCGCAAGCCTTGAACAAACTATGTCACTGCTATTTTCTTCCTATCTCGTAGATATCTGACTCTTTTGGAAGAATCTCTTTTTGTTTTTTTCTTTTTCGCTCCATCTTCTTCTTCCATTCTTCAGGCGTCAACCATTCATCACTTTCTTTTGAATGCATTGCCGATCAACCACTTTAATTATACGCAGCTTATAGCTTATAGATAAATGAGCCAAAGCCTAACCACTTTAAAGATGGCTATTTTACGAGAAGAAATCCCTGTCGGAAAGCTTATAGTAATGCCTATAATTTATAGACAACTCGGGTGAACAATGCCAACAAATGCAAAAGAACAAGATTCAGCGCATGATTTGGAAGACCAAGTCTTGTCTGAGTTGAGGATGATAGAAGTATCGCACGATATTACTCTTAAAAATCTAGCGGGTATCGCCAAGATAATAATTGCCAACGTCGAAAACAATAACCAAGCATTACAGGTCTGTACGGCAATTAATACGTGGATCGCCATAAACGGAATGCAAGGAACAGTGACTGTGCCGGAACCTTTAGTCAGAAAATATGTGAGAAGGACAATTTCATAGCAAATACGTCAATCCCTTTATGCGCTAACAGAGTATAGCCTCCGAATAACGCAAGTCCCTACTACAAAAGTTCCTCAAAAAAAAGGAGTTCTGTAATTTATGCTTAAGGTCCTCTTTCTCGGAACTAGCGGGTCAATGCCAACAGTTGCTCGGGGTCTTCCTGCTATCCTAATTAAGCGAGAAGGGGAGAGTATCCTCTTCGACTGCGGTGAAGGCACCCAACGTCAAATGATGCGGTGTCGGACGGGGTTTAGCTTATCTTCTGTTTTTATCACTCACTGGCACGCAGACCATTTCCTTGGTTTGCCTGGTTTGATTCATACGATGTCTTTTCAGAATAGGAGTAACCCACTAGCCATTTATGGGCCTCGATGGGCTGGAATCCCAAACTTGGTTTCATTAATCAACCCGCAGTTCGAAGTCGATTTTATTGAAGTCTTACCAGGTGACTTGATAGATCTTGGCTCTTTTTTTGTCGAAGTCTTCGCCGTTGACCATGGAACAACCTCATTCGGTTATATCTTTAAAGAACGAGAACGGCCTGGCAAATTTCACCGAGAACTGGCTGAAGAACTCGGACTTAAACCTGGACCTTTATATAAAACGCTGCAAAATGGCGAATCTGTATCAGCGGGTGGTCGAGTTATATCTCCAGAACAAATAATTGGACCACTACGTCCTGGCCGAAAAATCGTTTACGTGGGAGATACACGCCCATCAGATCGCGTCATTCAAGCGGCTAAAAACGCGGACCTACTAATTCACGAAGCGACGCTCGCGGCGGATCTAGAAGAATATGCGAAGACTGTCGGCCATTCAACAGCAACGGAGGCTGCTCAAATAGCGCTAGAAGCTCAAGTGCTTACTCTCGTGCTAACGCACATAAGTTCTCGGTACGCAAATACATCGCAGTTGTTGGAGGAGGCGCGTCTTATATTTCCCAACACATTTGTGGCTGAAGATCTTCTTGAATTGGAGATTCTTTACAAAGACTGAATAGAACACACAAGGCTGAACGTGTTAATTGAATGTCTAACGCATGATGCGCTTCAAGTAAGACAAGCTTTGGAGGCCTTCATTCAGTGTTTTTAATTCAAAAACGAAAATGCCTTTGTAGTGCCGAAAGGCTTGCATAGTTCGTTCCCAATTAATGTTCCCGAGACCGAGCTGCAAATGTTCATCTGCTTGACCGTTGTTGTCATGAAGATGAACGTGATCGATTTTCATTTTCGAAAATGAGTCTATTGCATTAGCTGTATTAGCGTGGCCAACATCAAAGGTAAACCCCAGACCATTTGGAGTCATCTCTTCAATTTCATGAGGAAAACGACCGAGCAAAAATTCTACGTTGACCATATTTTCGACAGCCACTTTAACTTGATACTCTTTTGCACGCTGCACCAACCTCGTCAATGCCTGCTTATTTTTAACCAACGCCTTCTCTGGACAGAACGCAGCTAAAGGAGAGATGTATCCAGGATGGATTACGAAAATACGTGCGTGATCAGCTAACCCTTCTATAGCAGCCCCTATCTGCCGGAGGGTTTCCTGCCATATCGGTGCGTTTAGGCTGGCAATATTTAAATCAGAAAATGGCGTGTGAACGCTAATCCCAAGGCCAAATGAAGACTCTGCATACTCAATTATTGATATTAAGTCTTGATCAAATTTCTGAGGGCCTTCCGTGATTACTTCCCAGCCCTTAAATCCAACATTCGTAAGCTCCTCAAGCTGCGTAACGTCGATTAAAGCGGAGGAAAAGTACACATTCATTTTAAGCTCTCGTTTGTAATCGTGTCAATGAGCTTTTCTGGTAAAGGCGTCGTGACACGAACCAAAATAGGTCCTAATGGATCCTTCGAAAAGTTCACTTTCCCCACCATTGCAACTTGTTTATTCAAATAGAATTCAAAAGAATCAAATGCGAGGCCCTTCATAAGCTCAGTTTTCGCGGTCGCCCGAATTTGCTGCTTACGAAGAAGAATGCTAAATGTAGCAAGGTTACTGCTCGTTCCCTTTATGAAATCGTCTACGCGCTCCAAAACGGCGTCAGGAAATATGTTTAGCATGGCGTGTTCAACTTTTTCTTGACTCTCTGTTTCGTAAATCGGCGTCCTTAGGCTTATCGTAATAATGTTCTTCGACGGCTCTTGAACGAGTTGTTCAAGTAAACGAGATACGTTAGAGTTCAGTTCTTCAAGAGTCCCCTCGTTTTGAATAGAATATTCTACAGCTTCTAGCGCCTCTTCAAGACCCCAAGCTAACTCACGTTCATCTTTTTCTTTAAAACGTTCAAGATTTAGCGCATCGTCAGGGCGACTTCTGCCTTTAACCCTTTCAAATCTAACCATAGGGCCTGCGGTTATAGAAATTAGTTTGAAATCACCCTTGAACTCTTCTTTAAAAGCGTTTACCTCGGCTATTCCCCTAATACCATCTATAACGACTTTTTGAACTGTGAGACCGCGCACCACCGGAATGCACATCTTAGCTATCACATCCATACCGTGATCTGCGCGCAATTTATTGGCGATTGTTCCGACGTTCTTTTCACTCAGCTGAACACGTGACTTATGCATGTGAGATCGTACTGCATCACCCATAGGCACTGAAACAAATCCTTTAGTTTGAGCAATAGCAGCTGCTTCAGATTTACCCGATCCAGGGAATCCTACAAACCCAATGACTAACAAGTCTTCTCCTCTTTGAGAGAATTAGCGCTTAAGCAATTCCTTCGTCGCCTTTCTCAAGTGTTCGAATTCTTAGTGGGCGGTGACATTGTACTGCTAGTTTAGCTATCTCGTCACGTGTTAACATGGTCAGATCTGTTTGCGCAAACATTTCGGTTCTGCCTTGCTGCAGAGCATAAGGAATGGTCTTGAAAGTATTGACCATCTCTATTACCTCATTCGGGCTAAACAACCCTTTAAATAGAGTCGTTCTTAACTCGAACTCCTGGAGTTTATGTGCAGCTAACGCTTCGCGGCCGATGTCAACGGTTCGTTTAATTTTAATGATACAAGTATTAGCTTTGCCGGCTCCGACGATTTGCGCATATTTTTGCGGATTAGAAAGAGGCGCCTTAATATCGACAAAAAGCCCGTCAAGCAGCTGATCAGCGATCAACGTCGTCAGCACTTCGGGGAAAGATCCGTTAGTCTCTATTCCTACGAGAAGCCCTTCTTTTTTCGCTGTTTGAGCTAAAACCTGCAGTAAGTTTAGATGCAGCGTTGGTTCGCCGCCCGAAAAAACTATTGCGCTAATATAGTCCTTATTGCGTTTAATTTCGCGTAGCAACGCATTCGAATTGTTTGGCTGGGACGCGCCCCAAATTCTGTAGTTTTGACAGTAGGTACACTTAAAGTTACAACCACGTAAAAACACAACCATTGACGCTTTCCCAGGCCAGTCAATAGTCGAGAATGGTACTACGATTGATTTATCGAAATTATCTAGATTAAGTTGCACGGAACACCAACTTTAGACAGGAGACGCACTTACGTTAATTACCCCCTGTCAGTTAAATAGTATACTCGGGGGAGACTCCACTTTGATCTTGCTTAGAGCATAGTGGAGATGGCCCATGTTCACCTCTGTTTCATCAATAATAGCTTGATGCAGCGCGATCTTCAACACTTTTTCGACAAGATCCCTGCCTGAAAAGCCCTGCGTTCGACCAGCTATTCTATCAAGATCTACTGTTTCATGCAGCTTTAGAGGGAAGGTTGACGAATAGTTCATTAATATCTGGAGCCGCTCTTCTCGGTTAGGAAGAGAGAATTCTATCTCCTCTTCAAATCTGCTTCTCACCGAATGATCCAGCGCACTATGCCGGTTTGTGGCCCCAATCGTGCAGATGCCTGATCGATCCTCAATCCCGTCCATCTCTGTAAGGAGCGCATTTACGATTTCAAGGACGTCTCCCCGAAGTTCCTGGTAACTTCGGTCTAGTCCGATCGCATCAAGCTCGTCAAAAAATAGGATACACGGAGCCAGATCTTTTGCCCGAGAATAGAGAAGATGTATCCTAGCAGATCCCTCTCCAACGTGGTCGCCAATTAACTGGGTCGACTTGACAGTGAGTATTGGAGCATCTGTTATGCTCGACAATGCCTTAGCCATCATTGTTTTGCCAGTTCCGGACGGGCCAAAAAACAGGATATTCTTCGGGGCCCACCTCCCGAAGCTTTCGGGATTTTTCAAATATCGCTTGATAAGCCTACATTTCTTCTTTGCATCTTTTTGTCCGACTATGTCTTCAAGGCTTACTTCAGCAGCAATTTGAGGTATGTTATTCTCAGTCTCCTGCACCACGATTACAGTTGATTTACCAATCGTCGCACGTTTAGGTTCAACATTAATAATTTCAAAAGCAAAATCAGGATACATCCTCCTATCGAACAAGTAGTCCCCTTTCTGCACAAAAGCGCCAAACCATTGCTCTTTCGCGTAAAAATCGAATACTCTGGGTTCGCTTACCTCAGGGTGTTCGAAATCACTCTTCATCGGATATCCCGCCGGTTTTAACACGATGAATTTGGCAGAAGTCGACGAAGATTTAATAGCTGATTCGCTCATTTTTCTCTCTTAAGTGAATCATTATAAGGGTCAAGCATTAAATTGTTTATGATGCCCTCGCACAGTATTCGAGCCTTCATTGGAATTGACCTCGATAGTGA
>DASVJT010000212.1:0-4452 GCA_036385775.1 archaeon | reverse complement strand
TCTCTTATTGCGAGTTTTACTCTTTGCAGTTGTCACCATCATCATAGCACAGGTGATAGAGAGATTACTCGAACGATACTTGCGACAAGCGTCGATACGGTTAAAAGTAAGCCCCACAAAATATCTCGTGCTTCGGCGGCTCGTTGTTGCTGGCGTCTATGTAACGGGCGTCATCATACTTATCTATTCAACGCCACAGTTGCAATCGCTCTCTATCGCCATTTTTACAAGTGTCAGCATTATCGGCATCATTGTCGGTATTGCTGCTCAAAGCACCATTTCAAATGTCATCGCAGGCATAGCAATTGTCGTATTCAAACCCTTTGGCGTTGGTGATTTTGTAACCGTACGCGGCGAATCGGGTTTTGTCGAGGATATCACCTTTAGACATACGGTCATTCGTATACTCGACGCTCATATGATCGTACCGAATTCAGCGATTACAAACGAGGTGGTGTTTAACCACTCAGATCGTAACATAGCGGCGCGCTTAGATATTCGCGTCTCTTATGATTCGGATTTGGGCTTAACAAAACAAATTATCCAACAAGAAGCGCAGAAAGCCGCTGATGTCGAACAAAGCACGATTAAGGTTGTTGTATCAAAAACTGATGAACAAGGGGTTACGTTTTCACTTATCTTTAGATCAGAGGACTCACCATTTGACTCCGTAAACAATCTAAGAGAAGCAATCGTTCTTCGACTTTTGAGCGAAAACGTGACTCTACGGTAACTACGAAAGTATGGTTCTCAAGTTTGACGTAAGGGGAACATTATCCCTAGTCAAAAACGTAAAATTCTGGTCTCACTGCAGCAGCAAAAAAATGACGACCGCCGCTAATGCACCAAAAGCAGTTGCGAGTAGATTTACTGTGCTGTTTGTCAAGTAATGCCTTCGCTCTAACACCGCCCCCAAAACGCTGTCAATATTAGCCCCGAACAAACCGCCTAGAACGACAGGAACGATCATGCTGAGCGCTCCTAGTCCCAATAAGGCCGAAATGATTGCTATAGCTCCAGCGCCTGCTAACGCAGAGACCTCACCAAGTGTGGTTATCCCGCCATCTGTGCCGGTTGGGACTACCTTTAGATCAGTAATCAATCGTGGAAGCTTTCTGTAAGTCTGTCCTATTTCACTCGCTAAGGTATCACCTGTGGCTGTTGCTATCGCACCGACATAAGCTACAATTAGCAAAACGTTGCCTGTAATACCGAAAGCGATTGCACAAACTAGAGCAACAAGTCCATTTCCGAAGACATTCCTATAACCTCTCGCGCCACCCGCCCCTTCTGCAATACCAATCGCTCGTTTGTAGTCATACTTATATTTCGTAAAAATGCCCCCAATGACGAAAAATGAGAGCATGAGGATGAACCAACGAAAGTCTGTGAACGAAACGATCAAGAGGCCCATTAAGATGCCGCTAATAACGCCTGAAATGTCTGCTAGTTTGACCCTCCCAAGGGCATACCCTAAAAAGATCATGAAGAGTAGCGTTAAAAGAAGTCGGACCACCGGCACTGAGTAAGACAAGCCTTCGAATAACCACATAGCTAAACCAATACCGAGCGGCACGACGACGTTTTCCTCTACTTCACGCAAGATATTCCTCAACAACGCACCTACAAGCGC
The DNA here is from genome assembly GCA_036385775.1 of archaeon. Lineage (GTDB taxonomy): Archaea > Halobacteriota > Bog-38 > Methanoflorentales > Methanoflorentaceae > Methanoflorens. The sequence goes on along the minus strand of DASVJT010000212.1, from coordinate 2,819 downwards.
GCCAATCATAGCAACAAAAAGCAGAAAGTCGGCTGAAGTGCTCACGTTAGTAAAAGTTGCAGCCACTCCTCCGACCAGAAATCCGAAGAAACCTCCAGACAACACGAAAATCAAGCTGCTGGTGAAGCTACCATATGACTCAAACAAAACGGCGAGAACCTCTGCCAACGTTACAATTATAAGCGCGATACTGACTATATACAACGGTAAACCAGAGACCACGCTAAAGATGCAAAGCGCAGTTAAGGAGAACGTTAGAGCCAGCGGTTTTACGAGCACTTCGGATTTTCGGTCCGCAACAGTCGCCACTAGCATAAAAATGTTCATCTTAGGGTTTATAAGCGCAATCAATAGGGACAAAAATAAAAAGAAAAAAAGTGAGCCTGTACTTCCTAAAAAAGGAAGGACGAATGCCACCAAACCAAAACTCGCGCGAATTATCAGCCTACGAGCTGTAATAACATTCACGCTAATCACGTTCTAGTTCAAGCTCGAAGTACTTTACGTTTGTGACGCCTACGGTCTCTAGAGTGGTTAACGAAAGGCCTGATGACACATGATTTCTAACGTTTACGAACGAAGGCTGCTCGATCAGATTCGAGAAGTACCGCGACATGTTGTGCTTGTCGTCGCTGAAAAAGACCTCAATACTGTTGAAGCGTATAAAAAGCTAGGAGCCTTCATCACGTGGTGCCTCGATATCGGGATAAGTCGCGTCACGGTTTATATAAACATGCTGTGTCTGGGGGAAGAAGTTAACCAAAAGTTGCGATCTCAAGTAGTCCAAAGAATATCGGACTGCCTTCAATCTACGTCAGTGGCTGCCACCATTTACTCACCTGACGGGCAAACCCTTGTATGCAGCGACCAAGCACCCGCAGTGAGTATCTCTATTGGATATGGCGGTAAGAAAGAGCTCGTCGATGCCATTCGATCAATAGCACTGAAAGTCAAGGATAAAGAGCTGCGAGCTGAAGATATTTCTGAAGAAACCGTTAGTTCACATCTGGTCTTCAAAGAGGAGCCTGAATTGGTAATACGAACGGGTGAAAATCGACTGACTGATTTTTTGATATGGCAAGCTGTTTATTCAGAACTATACTTCACTGAAGTAAACTGGGCAAATTTCAGGAGAATGGACTTGTTTAGGGCTATTCGAGATTATCAAAAAAGACAACAGCGACACGGGCTCTGATCATCTCACCCCTCACAACAAGCGAAATTGTGCTCTACGCTGATCGAAAACGACTTTGACCGGCATACGGTTTGAATGCCAATCGCACGTCACAAACATCAAATTTCAAAGCTAAACATGAATATAGCAATTAAACTGCTTACTTCAACAAAATTCGCTATCGCTATAATCGCCGTAATAATTGCCCTAGCAGCGTTTGGGACTGTTTATCCTGGTGGTGACGCTATTTTTGGATCATGGCTTTTCCTTCCATTCATCGGGCTGCTTGCATTGTCTACCGTAACTTGTAGCTTAACGAGAATTCGCCCTTTATGGCGCGCTGTTATACATCCCACTCTAGAAGTCGACGATCGATTTTTACAACAGCTCCCATACCACACAAAGCTTACAGGAGCCTCGATTTCACAATTCAAAGCCCAACTAAAAGGATTCAAATGGTATGAGTCCACTAGTTCAGAAACCACGTTTATATTTGCTCAAAAAGGAAGAATCGGCAGATTCGGACCTCACATCGCACACTTTGGCATTTTAATTCTCTTACTGGGGGTTGTTATCGGAGCAGCTTTTGGTCAAGCAAATCCCTACAACGACACGATTACAGTGATTCCAGTTGGTGGGTCGCAGCAAGTTGATGGCTTTGTTCTACGACTCGATAGTTTCAATGTGAGTTATTATGATAACGGTGCTGTGCGGGAATACAGAGCGATTGTTACGATAATAGACGGCAATCAAGTGCAAACTCGCGATATAACGATAAATGGGCCAACTAATTACAAAGGGCTGACTTTCTTGTTATATGGTTATGATTCTCAAGGAGTGATAGAATCCGGAAAAGCAAGCTGGGTCGCATTTCAAATAAAGAACGATACTGGAATTACCCTAGTTTGGACAGGAGCCGCAGTCACTCTTCTTGGAATAATGTTGTCGCTCTACATATCGCATAAGAGGATTTGGATAAAATTGTATAAAGAACAGATTACACTTGGAGCGATGAGCAACAAAAGCGAAGCACGGTTCTTAAAAGATATTGATAATTTGCGTGCAAAGCTCGAAGATCATTCTTAAAGACCCTAGCACGTGATCGGATTATTATAAGTAATGATGTTTTATTGAACTGACAAAACTCGATTATGGACATCGCAGCCCTTGAGCGTTTGGGATTCGAGATTGCACTTGGAGCTTATCTCATATCGTCGATTCTTTTTATCTTCTATTTGTCATCAAAAAAACGACGCCTTGCAGATATGGGGTTTACCCTCACAGCCTTTGGATTCGCGTTTCAAACCTTAGCACTCATAACAAGATGGTTTTATGCGGGCCACCCACCATGGGTGAACACCTACGAAGTGATGTCGTTTTTTGCATGGACCATTGTAGGCGCGTATCTCGTACTTAACATTAGGACTGACTATAAGAGTGTCGGAACGCTCGTTGCGCCGCTCGCGTTTGCCACGCTTGGCTTCGCCTCATTACAGCCTTCAAACCCAACGCCGCTTATCCCCGCGCTGCAGAGCGTCTGGCTTCTTATACACGTTCCCATCGTTGTAGTGTCTTACTGCGCTCTTTTTGTCGCGTTCGTGGCAAGCATTCTCTTTTTATTTAAAGAAAAACAGCTGAGCGAGCA
>DASVJT010000211.1:0-1506 GCA_036385775.1 archaeon | reverse complement strand
GCTCTCGGCTTTTGCATCTGCTGGTATTGCAATCGGGCTGTATCCAGTTTTAAGAAAACATAATGAAGCTTTAGCCCTGGGTTCGGTTGGGTTCAGAGTTATGGAAGGTATGCTCTATATTGTTGCTGTGGTTGGCTTGCTATCACTACTCACATTGAGTCACGAATATGTAAAGGCAGGAGCCACGAATGCTTCCTTATTTCAAGTGTTAGGCACTCTATTACTGGCGGTAAAAACATGGGCAGGCCAGTTGGGGGTGATCGCTTTTACCCTGGGTGCTCTGATGTATTACTATGTATTTTATCAATCAAAACTCATCCCTCGATGGCTATCTGGCTGGGGACTCATAGCAGCCGCATCATCGCTTGCAGCCGCCTTGTTAGTGATAGGTGGCCAGCTGGTTCCTTTTTCGACGGTTTTTCTTCTATTACAGTTTCCAATATTCTTGCAAGAAATGGTTCTTGCGGTATGGCTGATCATTAAAGGATTCAATCCATCTGTAATCGCTTCCAGGTCTTGGAAAACGGAAACGAACGAGCTGTTGATCGCGGCATAGATTTGCTTTATAGGCGAGAGGGTGGGCTGAAGGCCCTCCCTCTCGCCGCTCCGTACCATGTAAATACTTGTGGAATAGACTTTAAAAAGCGGACTCAACATATCATAAAGAGATAGCAAAATGTTAAAAAAAGGTTCAATTGTTCTTTCAATATGGTGCGTCATCAACTTCATTCTCGCCTTTATCATATTGTCCTATGTCATCGTTCTCAAAAAGGACTCGCCAATTTTGCAAGTGGCTTCTTTTTCAGAGGCTGAAATTGCCAGCCTAGGTGCCAGGACCATTGCAGCGCTCAATAGTTTCACCATTCTGTACAATTCTTGCTCGCTGGTTATCTCGGTGCTGACGTGGCCGCTCATCCGCAAAAACCTGATCGCCGGTCAAAAATCAGCTTTCTGGATGTTGGTGTTTGTGATCGGCTTTGTGGAAGTGATGGCGTTTTTCGCTTCCTCATATATTGGGCATGGTCGCTGGCAGGTGAATGTTGTTCAGAGCGTTTTATACCTTGTGGGCATCGGCCTGTCGGGCTGGTCACTGTTCAAAAAAGGAGACAAGAAATGAATAAGAACAAAAAGACCGCAAGAATCGCAGGGTTCCTGTATCTAATTTACCTCGTGGTTTCCATCTTCGCAGATGTGCTTGGTCGTTCCAAGCTGATTGTATTGGGAGATGCTGCGAAAACCGCCGGGAATATCATGGCATCTGCGTGGCAATTCCGCATCGGCTTTGTAAGCGATCTGGTTTCTGCTGTGCTTTTTCTCTTGACAGCTTGGGCTTTGTACGTGTTGCTGAAACCCGTAAATAAGAACCTCGCTTTGCTTTTCCTGTTATTGAACCTGGGCGGTGTCGCTGTATCGTGTTTTAGTGATCTTTTTCTAATTGCCAGCCAGCTCCTTTTAAGCGGCGCTGATTACTTGAAAGTATTCCAGACCGGTCAACTGCAAGCCCTG
>DASVJT010000210.1:0-9547 GCA_036385775.1 archaeon | reverse complement strand
ATATTTATTTTTGGCAAAAGCCCTTCGTTAAAAAAGGTATTCAGCGCGTACACCACTTCCTGTGTGCGGCCAATCGCAAAGCAAGGGATGATTACCTTTCCGCCTTTTTCAACGCACGTTTGGCGGATCACACGAAGCAATGCTGCCTCGGCATCCTGCATCTGTGGGTGTAGGCGGTTTCCATAAGTCGCTTCGGTGATCAGGTATTCACATTGCGGGAAAGGCTGGGGCGGCTTCAGGATATAGCTCATCGGCCTGCCGATATCACTGGTATACGCAAGCCTTGTTGTTTTGCCGGTTTTAGTAATTTCAAGCGAAACTACGCCACTGCCCAGCATATGACCGGTATTAGTAAACCTTACATTTGTGTTATCATCAATCCAGAATCTCCTGTCATATGGCACGCCTATGAATAGCTTCATACAGGCACGGGCATCTTCTTCGGCATAAATCGGTTTAACAGGAGGTAGGCCTTTTGCAATACGGCGTCTATTAAACTTTTCTACATCACTTTCCTGGATGTGCCCGCTGTCGGCAAGCATGATGGCGCACAAGTCGCGGGTGGCATTGGTACAAACCACCGATCCGCGGAAACCGAGTTTGTAAACGTAAGGGATCAGTCCCGAGTGGTCGATATGTGCATGCGACAGGATGATATGGTCGATTTCAGCAGGGTCAAAACCGAGATTGCGGTTCATACCATCGGTTTCCATCCCTTTGCCCTGGAACATGCCACAGTCGAGCAGTATTTTCTTGCCGTTATCAGTAGTGATGAGATGTTTACTCCCAGTAACTTCGCGGGCGGCGCCTAGGAATTTTAGCTTCATAATGAATCAATTATGCACTAAAGCGGGGTATACCTTATTTTTTATCATCGCTACGAGTATCAAAGACGGGAGCGATAATTTTTGTCGCACAACATTAAGCTTATATCGAACCAACAGGCCATATTGAACCAATGGAGCTCCACATCGGAGAAGCGTTCAGCATTGATCCAGGGTACCTCGTCACCGAACGAAGTGCTGTCATAGGACAAAGCGGAAGCGGAAAAAGCTATCTCGTGAGTGTCATATGCGAAGAACTTACCAAAAATAACCTCGGTTTCGCAGTGATTGATACCGAAGGAGAATACTCCGGGTTACCTGAGAAATTCGATCAAATCAAATCAATCGATATTGAGAGTCTTTCAAAGGACGAAGAGCAAATTCAACAAATTATCACGAAGTCAAAAAAAATCGTCCTCGATGTCTCTGACCTCGAAGTCTCTGAAACGGAACAAAAAAAGATCATAAGCGATTTCTTAGAGAGCACTTATCGGGTTGCAACCCAACTGTTTAAAGCAGGGAGTCAGAAGCAGGTTCCTTTTTTGATTGTCGTTGAAGAGGCAGACATCTACGTTCCTCAGCAAGGGAGGAACGGACTTCCGATCCTCGAAACCATAAGCAAACGAGGCAGAAAAAGGGGTTTGGGGGTCCTTTTAGCGACCCAGCGACCTGCTTTGGTCAACAAAAACGTGCTAACCCAGTGCAACAACGTGTTCATCGGAAGACTAACGCATAAAGTGGATATCGATTCGGTGCGGATATTCTTCTCCTCGATGGATGATGCGCGTCAGCTTACTGGATTCGAACCGGGGGAGTTTTACGTCCAAGGAACGATCTCTGATCCATCGTTTATCAAAGTGAGACAGCGAGAATCGGAACACGGGGGGGCAACGCCAACGATAAAAAGTTCTGATGCCACAGCAGACCAAACATCACAGTCAGAAGTTCGCGCAACACAGGATCTTGATGAGAGTGAAGACGCTCGAGTGCAGCGTGCCCTCGACACCATGCGTGGGAGTAAGAGAGTTCAAATTGTACACTACGACGAAATTAAGGCCCTCAATGCCGTAAATAACAACAAGCGCAAGCCCCTCATTTTAGGCATGAGTGAGAGCGTAATGGACGTTAAACGCGTCCTGCTGCCAGTTTTTTCTGTTAATGTTAGAGAAGTGAAAAAAAGACTTTTAGGAGGCAACAAATTCGTAGATTATAGGGTCTTGATCGACGCCATCAGCGGAGAGCTGCTCAGTCCTAACGTTGTGTATCGACGGTCCGAGAATCTAAAATATCTCGCTGACTTGAATCCTATTCAGCTGAAGGTCATGGACTTCATTCTCACCAATAAAAGAGCAACTTATGCACAGCTACGTGAAGTGCTGCCCGGTAAGCGTTTCAAGCCAAGCTTAAAAAAGCTTGAAGAAATGAACCTTATAGGCTTAAAAGACGACATGTATTTTCCCTTACTCAATATTTCCTATCCGAAATCCCTCGAGTCACAAAACGCCGACTCTTTGAAGATCAGCAATGGTCGCGCTGACCACGTCACTAAGCCGAAAATTTCAAAGCAAAAACTGAACGAACTTATCAGAGGCTTATATCCAGGATGCGAAGTTCTCAGTGTAGATACCATATATTCTACGGTTCTTGAGGTTATCTACGCCCGTGATGGCAAAGAAAGACCGGTCGGAATAGACGCATTAACAGGAAAGCCTGTGCATATCGATAAAACGTATTAACGACGAAACAATCGATGTGCTGCACTATTTTACGACTAACTGTCCTTAGCCATATTTCGAGCCAACGTGTTTATTGGTAAGGGGTGCTCAACCGAGCATGCTATAGGCCTGTGCGGTCCTGCATCGTAACGAGCCGCCCGCCTGTGTCCTTGATTAGCCGTATAACGATGTCCTGCTTTTCTTAGCCACAGACGGTGTTCAAACCAAGCGCAAATGCTTCCGCGTCGCAGTCTGCTATTGCTTAAACGTTTCTTCATCATGTAACGCAGCGCATTATCCTTGGTCCCTGGCCGTACAGAAATTTGGCGCCCTGATACGAAAACAGCGAAGGAATCCTTTAAAAACGCAGAGGGCAAACAATAGTGCTTTCAATCTGCAAGGCAAATAGAAAAAAGAAGGGCCCTTTTATGGGCCTCTTACCGTCTTATCAACAGATAGACTACTCCAGCTAAAATTGCCGGTATTCCAAGCCCGAGTAGCGAAAACTCTAAAACGGGTTGGGCGGGTAAGCTCGCAACGCCGCTTGTTTGCGCTGATGGGACCGAAATTCCTGGTACCGACTCATTCGCAGTGGAGGAGTTTGCAGCACTTAATGTAAGCGCTGGCGTTGCAGTTGGCTTCTGCACGATTGGTGTTGCAGTTGGCTTCTGCACGATTGGTGTTGCAGTTGGCTTCTGCACGATTGGTGTTGCAGTTGGCTTCTGCACGATTGGTGTTGCAGTTGGCTTCTGCACGATTGGTGTTGCAGTTGGCTTCACCGTTGGTACTACAGCTGGAGTCGTGCTTTGCCCCGATTTCAGATCAATGTGAGCGGTCTTAGCGCTTGGATTGACCACAACAGTTCCGTATTGATAAGCTCTCTGCCATGTGCCGTCTGCATTCTTCACAGCTTTACCTAACGCAGTTCCCAACTGGATTCCGTAATCGTCGAACCATTTCGTACCTGTTGGAGCGTAGAAGAAGTAGCCGTCAGTGAGTAAGGCTGAACAATAACAGAAGTACCGGTCAGATGCACTTCCTTGCGCATAAAAGAGGGTCAATTTTCCCTTGTTGGAAGCGTCGAGGGCAAAACCAATTGAGTTATCCCACCCTTTGTAGAACGGGAATCCTTCATCCATCCACCCATCGAGAGCGTCGACATACCCTGGAATAAAGTAGGCGCCGTTGTAGATTACAATCTTACTACCCGCTGCCTGTTTAATGCTGTTGTAAAGAGCAATTGTACTTGACTGCCACTGGCTATCTGAGCCAGACCAGCTTCCTGGATAGGTAACGTTGGGCGAGGTTAGGCCATTATCAAGGACAAGTCCATCAAAGCCCTTTTGCAGGGCATTCTGGCTGATCTGGACACACATGGCCCGCCAACCTGGATTAGTCAAATCCATGAGTGGTTCATTGTAACCGCTCGAATGACTGACGCCTGAGGCATCTCTCAGGTACCATTCTGTATGCGGCTTTCCCTCCGACCCGCCGAAGAGCGGGTTGAAGTACGCCAAAACAACTGTGTTAGGGTTTATCCCTTTGATGGCTTGAACGTGCTGCGCTGTATCAGTATAGTGCAAGGCAACGACGTCGTACTTAGCGAGGTTTGCGGCTGTATCAGCCCCCCAGCTGCCCTTGAAATCTATATACGTGTGAGGTGCGCTTGCGCCGTTAAGACTCTGCGCATTGCCGCCAGAGCTAGATGAAGCTGCCGCAGCAGGTGCGATTGCCCAAGCTGCAACAAGCGATGATACTACTAATAGAAAAAGCGCCCTGATGGCATATCTTTTTGCATGTTTCAACTAAACACCTCGGTCTGGTAGTTCAGTATCTAAATACTACGTAGATACCACGACTAATGGCTATTTAATGGTTTCTGTCAATTATTTTTATAAAGAAGCTAGATAATTTTAAAAAATGATTGGATTTTATTTTAAAGCCTAAAAAATAGATATTTCTATTTTCGACATACTGAGGGGCTGCCTCACGAATATTGACGGACGCACAGGCCGTAATCAAGTTTTCGCTGTTTCCAAGAACAATTTGATATCATGCAGCGAAAAACGTCAATTTAATAAGCAACTATCACCTGTATACCTCAAACGGAGTCTTGCTATGGATAGCATGTTCGCGTCTTACCTACTGCTTGCCATGATTTGTACTCCGACGCTGCTTTCACTAATTCCTTTAATTCTTGGAAACTTCACCCGTGGCAAAGCTGTTGACTACGTATCATCTGCAATTGCGCTAACGACTCTCTTATGTGCCTCAGTCCTCGCCTTTTCCTATACGGGAGTCATAACCGCAGCTGTGCCAAACGTGCAAACTAGCGGCGTTCAGCTCTTCTCATTCAGTTTTGACGCACTTACCCTGCTTTTCTCACTTGTCGTGGCTTTCACAGGATGCGTCATCGTGTGGTATTCGAATAGCTACATGGAAGGAGAGGCTGGAAGGGGCCGCTATTATTTCCTCATGCTCTTTTTTATTGGAGGAATGCTGATTCTCGTCAACGCCGCTAATCTAATCTTATTTTACGTCGGCTGGGAAATTGTAGGCATTTGTTCATATCTTTTGGTCGGTTTTTGGTACACCGACCCTATAAGGACCAAAGCCGCAAAAAAAGTATTCTTCTTTACTCACATGCCTGGAGAGGCGCTGTTGCTTTTCGCTGTCGGTGCTTATGCTTGGGCAGGCAGCGTGAATATCAACACGTTCTTAACATCGACGCTACCAAGCTGGCAGATGAACACCTTGCTTGTACTTGCTTTTATCGGCATTTTCGCCAAATCTGCCCAAATGCCGTTCTTCTCTTGGTTGCCCAGCGCAATGGAGGGACCTGCACCCGTCTCTGCGTTGCTGCATAGCGCAGCAATGGTACCTGCCGGAGTATATCTTGCTGCCCGGCTCTTTCCCTTGTTTACGGGTGTGTGGCCGTGGGTGCTCGCAATTATCGGCGGATTCACATTAGTCTTAGCTTCTACATTCGCCATACGCGCGAACGATCTAAAAGAGGTCCTCGCGTACAGCACGATCTCGAACCTTGGTTTTATGTTCCTCGCATTCAGCTTCGGACCGATAGGACTTGTCGCGGGATTGATGCACTTCTTAGCGCACGCTTTCTTTAAGGCCTGCCTTTTCCTAGGCGCGGGGGCCGTCGATCATACAGCGCATACGATGGATCTTAACAAGCTCGGTGGGCTATCAAAGAAAATGCCTTACACAGCTGCTTCGTTCACCGTTGCCGCGGTAACGCTAGCAGGCATGCCGCCTCTCGTGGGCTTCATCAGCAAATGGCTTATCTATTCAAGCAGTATAGCACCAGCAACAGCGGGTTTACAAATATTCGTGATAGTCGTTCTCGTAGGAAGTGTGCTCTCAGCTGCCTATATCTTACGCGCAGCGCACAGCGTATTCTTCGGCCAACTTCCAGCCGACTTAAACAGCGCGCATGAAGCGCCTGCTACAATGTGGGTGCCACAAGCGATACTCGCAGTAGGATGCGTCGCATTGGGGGTTTTCGCGCAGTACCCCCTCGCAATCATCACAGAGGTCCCATACGCCGGCACCGTTGTGACTCAGTCATCCTTCATTCTGACTAGTATCGAAATACCTGGCGTGTCGAATTTCGCACCCACTCTAGCAGCCGTATTGCTCTTAACTGCGATACTTGCGGGACTGATCCTGAACGAGTTTTTAACGCGAAGACCGCGTGACGTGGTTCCTGCGTCCAAACAGCTTTTCGGCGCGGGGTACGAGCTACCCGAAGGATTTGTATATTCTTCAGGACGACATTTTCTGTACCAAGTGACGCAACCTTTCGAACGACTTCGATGGATTAATCCAGACAATGTCTACGTCGCAATCGGTCGGGTCACCGATTCGCTATCGATACGGCTACGCCAACTACAGAACGGAAGCGTTGGCAGCTATGCAACGTGGATATTCGTATGGCTGCTCCTCGCCGGAGTGGTTTTTCTGATCTTCGGAGGGCCCTGATGGATACAGTCCTAGCGTTTGGCATTTTGTGGGTGATATTCGCCTGTTTAATTGTAATCTTGCGCGATAAATGGGCAGCGATCGCACTCCTCGCTTTGAACTTGACCATCGCCGCGTTCTTGCTAACTGAGAACGATTTGATAGGGGCAATTCTAAAGGCCGCGCTCGGCATACTGCCACCGGTCATCATCCTGCTCGCGGCCAATCGAACAAGTGAGCCTACGCCCCGATTTAACAAACGCACGTTGATAGTAGGAACGGTTCTGACTGTCGCGCTTTCGTGCCTCGTAGCTTTTCTGGTGCAATCTCAATTTCCCTTTGAGCGAACTGCGGAAACCTACTTATTGTTCGTGCTTTTTGGCGTAGCGTTTCTAGTCATCAGCAGTCAAAGAAGTATTCTGAAGCTATTGCTTGGCATTTTAATTCTTGAAAACATCGGAACGCTCTTACTGGCTTGGGGGGCGGGCACTGCGCTGTTTGCCGGAGTCGCGGAGATATTTGTGGTGCTCATTACGTTCATCATAGCCCTAATAGCGGTGCTTGATTTTTCCGAATATAATACCATAGACAGCAGCAAGCTGATTAAGCTGCGCGGATAGTGGAGAGCTGTAATGTATATCTTGTACACACTGATCATTCCGCTGGTCGTTGCAGCAATATGCGCATTTTTTAGTCGAAACTCGAAGATGTGCGCCTACGTCGCAGTCGCTGGGATGACGCTCAGTGCTGTTCTATTCACAGCAAATTGGCTTGTCGGTATGGGCGCGACGACATACCTTGACTCAGTAGCCACCTCAGCCGGGCTGTCATCGTCGGGGCTCATCGTTGCGTACCCCGTGATCATCATCGGAACGTTCATCTCGTGGTTCAGTCTCGCTTACATCAAAAACGCGGGACGTATCTACTATCCACTTCTCTTGGTGATCATCGGCACGACGGCCACCGCTGTCATTAGCACGAACCTCGCGACGCTCTACGCCCTTATTGAGATCAGTACGCTTTCTACGGCAATTCTTGTGACGTATCGAAAGGGGCAGGCTTTCGAGGCAGCAACGAAGTTTATTATTTTAAACAGTATTGGGAGCTCATTTACGCTTATTGCGCTCATTCTAATGTTTGTAAGCTACGGCACGCTCGACATAACGAGCTTCGGAAGCATATCAAACAACGCTATTCTTTTAATCAGCCTCTTTTTGCTGATAGGTCTGGGGACGAAAATTGGCGTCGTCCCGCTGCATTCGTGGGTTCCTGACACGTATAGTGAAGCGCCAATCCCCGTGAGCGCTTTTTTGGCAGGCACCGTAAAAGGCGCCAGCGCTTTTATCCTCATTCGACTCTTGTTTGCGATGCATCCGACCGTTGACGCCGTGCTTTTGTTCATCTCAGTGACTGCATTGCTCACTGTAGGCGTCGGAGCTATATTGGCGTACACTCAGAAGGACCTGAAGCGTTTCTTAGCTTATTCGTCGATCGAACAAGCTGGAATCATTTTATTTGCTATCGGCATAGGATCATCGGCGGCACTGACGGGGGGGATTTTTCAGATTATAAATAACATGGTCATGAAAACGCTCTTGTTCCTTTGTGTTGGCGTTATCATTGCTGCTACGAAAAAGAGAGATATCGAAAGTCTCGGCAGCTTGGCAACAAGGATGCCTATCGTGGCAGCTGGATTCTTAATAGGTGCGTTGGCCCTTTCAGGGATACCTCCGCTCAACGGCTTTGTCAGCGAATACCTGATCCTCCAAGCAGGATTCCAGAAGGGGGGGTATTATCCAGCGTTGTCAATAATATTACTCGTGCTGACGTTGCCAATGTTCGCTGCCTATATCAAAGTGTTTCAACGAACATTCCTTGCGACAGATAGAAGCGGGAAAATACCAGAAGTGTCTTATCTATCTATTTATATAATAATCCCCATAATTATTTTAAGCGTGCTTTGCGTACTGATGGGCATATTTCCGTCGGCTATCATTGAACAAGTCAACAATTTATCAATCGCGATATTAGGTGGATAACCATGTTTCGAGCAAGATCACCGTGGGTCTACTTCATAAACACAGGTTCGTGCAACGGATGCGATATAGAGGTGCTTGCGATTCAAAGTCCACGATATAACGCAGAACGCTTTGGTGTTCTTCGCGTAGCGTCTCCACGGCACGCGGACGTACTAGTGGTGACAGGCCCTATAACAAAGCGCATGACGGATCGCTTGACAATGATCTATGACCAGATTCCACATCCTAAAGCCGTCGTAGCTATAGGCAGTTGCCCGACATCAAACGGTATTTTTGACGGCGGATATTCGTTAACTGGGCCGTTAGATACCGTCATCCCTGTCGACGTTTACGTTATGGGATGCCCTCCAAGGCCACTAAACATCGTGTCAGGCATCTTAAAGGCAGCCAAAATGCTCGATTCGAAGCGAAAAGGCAAGGGAGGTCGGTCGACGGAGCGATTTGACGAGGCGATGGCAAAGGAGACGGATGTGGAGCTGAAATTTCAGTCATCAGACAGCGTTCCCGAGGCGGAAAAATGAAGCGATCGTTTGAAGACTCTGTGCCGACAATTCAAGCAGATCATAAGGGCTTAAACTCATACTACCGCATTACACTCGATAATCTCGATGCTGCGCTCGCATTTCTGAAGGAAGAAGGGACGCGTCTAAGCACAATTACGGGCAAGGATGCGCGGGATCATCTTGAAGTGTTATACCACTTTGCGTTTTGGGGAGAGCTGCATACCGTCATCGTGGAGCTCCCTTATGAGAAGCCAGAGGTTCCGACAATAACCAACCACTTTGTCAACGCATTGCTTTATGAACGGGAACTCATCGGTTTACTTAGCATTAACGTGCTCGGGATACCAGATCCAAGGCCGCTCGAGCTGCCTCCGAATTATACTGATCCAACGCCACCGCTGAGGAGGGTGTAACGATGGCAGACGTCAATGAACGCGGCTTTGCCAAATTGAAGGTGCCGATCGGACCAAGCCATCCCGCTCTCGAGG
>DASVJT010000209.1:0-8349 GCA_036385775.1 archaeon | reverse complement strand
AGGGGTTACGATGGAACGGCGAATCCTCACAGGTGCAAGCTAAAAAGGGTGAATGAACAGTCCAGATGACACCCAGGTTAAGCGCTTAGATAAATGCCACTTGAAACAGAAGGAGGCTTACAACCCCCACTCCAACCTTGCAACAAATCACTTTTTTGCTACGCGAGAAAGTTTTATATCACTCTCCCCCAAAATATCGCTGCCTTTCAAAAGAAAACTAAAGGCTTGAGGAAGAAAATGAATTTAAAAGAGCTAGCAGAGCAGATAAGTGATCGTTTTTCGGATCAAGGAGTTAAAATTCCAGCTAGCGAGGTAGAACAGCGCTTGCATAGTCTCGTCGATGATTTTAAAGTACCGACAGAAGAAGCGAGCAGAAGTGTAGTTGCTTATTACTCTAAGCTCCATCCACAACAAGCATCGGCTTCAGCAGCGGAAGTTGTCTACTCAAAGATAAAAGACATAAACGCAGAGGACATGTGGATCAGTATTCGCGTCCGTGTTGTACAGCTTTGGGAGCCTAATTCACCATCAATCGCGCAAGTCGGCTTGCTTGGCGACGAGACCGGAACTATAAAATTCACTAGCTGGTCCAACGCAAAGTTGCCTATTCTTAAGGATGGAAAAAGCTATTCAATACGAAATGTTGTTACGAAATCTTGGCAGGGACGTTTCAGCATCAGTTTGAACAAAGCATCAAAAATTGCACCACTCGATGAAGAAGTCGCAGTCGGTCGAGCAGAAGAAGAACTTGCCGGCACCATTATCGATGTGCAATCAGGTTCTGGGCTTATAAAGCGATGTCCAGAGTGCAATCGTGTCGTCGTCAAAGGGCACTGTGCTGAGCATGGCACGGTAACTGGCCTTTACGATCTACGCATTAAAGGGGTGCTAGACGATGGTGAGGTTGTGACGGACGTTTTGTTTAACCGCGAACTAACAGAAAGGTTAACAGGAATGACGCTGGCAGAAGCCAAAGAAAGAGCTATGGAAGCACTTGACCAAAACGTTGTCGCTGATGCTATGAAAGCTGTAACAATCGGACGATACTACGTAGTGCGCGGCAATAAAACGCCCCGATGGCTACTTGTTACAGATTTCACTGAGGCTCCACAAATTAAAGATGAAGACATTAGCGCCGTTCTCGCTCGAGCGCGGGAGCTCCTCTGATGGCGTTAAAACAGCGGGAAGTAGCACGTCGCCTATATGCAAAAGAGCTGCAAGAGTCGACGCTCTTCTACAAAGAACACGATGATGCGTACGCACCACAGTATCTTTTAACCCCTACTGGTGCAAAATGTAATCGCGTATTTGTGGTAGGCACTTTGACAGAAAAAGAAAACGTCGGCGTTGACGCTGACTACTGGCGTGCTCGAATAGCCGATCCAACGGGCGTTTTTCCAATATACGCCGGCCAGTATCAACAACAGGCAGTCACGCAACTAAGTTCGATAGAAGTACCTTCGTTCGTAGCAGTCATAGGAAAATTGAACGTTTTTCATGCTGACGAAGGCCCCGTCAAGGTTTCTATTCGTCCTGAGTTCATAAATGTCGTAGACGCCGAAACAAGAAATAGGTGGGTCTTAGAGACCGCTGAAAAAACTCTTGAAAGGATCGAAATTCTAAAACAAGGCGGCGAAAATGTAGCAAGAGTTCACGATTACTACGGCACGGATACGAGCCCGTACACAGCAGTTGTGATAGAAGCTGTTAAGACCCTAGTAAAAGAGAGGTAGGTATAACTAAAAATTATTCGCTTCAACGGATTATCCCGTGGCAATATGGTAATGATCTACGGTGTTTCATCAAGGATTGAACAAGACGTTAAGGAGTTTATCGTTAGCGCCGCTCAGACTTTTAATGCTATCGAACTCGTTTCCGAGTATCCACACGTGCACTATAGCACATCTAACGTCCGCGTACTTACTGAACTAAAATCGAGCTACGAACTTACCTACACGATGCATGCACCCTTTTGTAGTGTAAATCTTGCTAGCATTAATCCAAAACTACGGGAAGCATCCGCAAACGAAATAGTCCATTCGATCACTTATGCCAACGAACTCGGATGTGAGCTAGTTGTTGTCCACCCCGGCATTGTGAGCTATCCAAGAAACCTGCCAAAGTTTGAACAAATTTCAAAGGATAATCAGTACGACTCTTTTGTGCAGATTTGCGAAAAGGCAGAGGACGAAAAAATGCTAGTGTGCGTAGAGAACATGCCCCGGCTTCCACAAGCACTTAAACAGACATGGACAGGGGAAACCCTCGTACAGATTGTCGACGAGTTTGGATCGGTTTTCCTGCAATTAGCACTAGACGTAGGACATTGTAATACCACAGACATACCTATACCACAGATGATCCGATTTTTTGGTACACGAATCAAACACGTACACATCCACGATAATGATGGATATAGAGAGTCTCATTCGATCGTTGGGCAGGGTTCAGTGCCGTGGCGATCGGTTTTAGAGACGCTTCACGAGATACGATACAACGGACTCCTTATTGACGAGCACCGGACGATTGAGGGACAGAAACTCGGAAAAGAGTACCTAGAGCCAATTATTCAATCTTGTTCCTAATCGAAGGTTCGATGCTCAGAAGTTGATCTGGCTAGATGTTGTCGCTTTAAAGATTAAAGCTTGTTATCTGCCTTCAAATCAACTATAATAGAAAATTGAGGCCTGATAACTTCTATTATTTCTACGCCTCACACTTTCTATGAAAAAACTTCGCTATCATCGTTTGCTAATGACAACGTTTTTACTTGCGAGTGAATGAACGCGTTTAAGTGCTAAATGGAAACCGTTATTACGACGTCTCAAAGCAGGCAAATAGGTCTTTCGAAACACCTACTTGTTTTGAAGTAACGTGAGGATGGCTCAATCCCCAAGTGCCCTTACGCTTTCTCTTGTTGAAAGTCACGTTATGCTCCACGACGTCATCCGCAAGTGGTGCAAATCGACAAAAAAAACGATTTGCTTATATCTCCTCGAAAAACAGTCTATTTAAAAATCAAATAACGTTTTTATTTAAACATGATTGCGGTGCTACTGCTACGCATACTTTTTTCAACCATGGAAAATATAAGTAAAAACATTTACTTAAACAAACCAAGAAGCGGCACTAGTCAATGACTTCTGATTTCTCGCAAACAACTCAAACGGAGTGAACATCATTTCTAATAGTTAATTGCTAAAAGTGAAAAAAGAAGTATGGTCAATAATAAAAGCATTTTGATCGTTGACGACGACGAGACGATCTTAGCAGTCCTCAAAGAGATTTTAGAGTTAGACGGATACACTGTTGAAACCGCAGCAACCGGCAAAGAAGCTATTGAAAAATCAGAAAATATCTTTTTTAACTTATCGATGTTAGATATAAAGCTTCCAGATATAGATGGCACAGAGCTTATTACAAAACTTCACGAGGCTAATCCACACATGATTAAAATAATTATTACTGGATTTCCGAGCTTCGATAATGCAGTAAAGTCTCTCAATCTCGGAGCTGATGCATACATCACGAAGCCTGTCAATTCTAAAGAGCTGCTTGAACTTGTCGGAGGAAAAATTAGAGAGCAGCAAGCGGCGAGTCAACTAGACGAGGATCATGTTTCAGACTGGATAAACGGCAAGATTCGCCAAATTGAACAAGAACAACGTGAACCTTGGAGTTAAGGGCTGACCGCATTTTGCGCTCGATTTTAAAAAATCTCTGAAAAGAGTGGCAGCATACGTTTGCCTCCATTGCACTAAGAAAAAACTTTTTGAATGTCAATTCACTACGACCTTAAAGATATAGCGAATGAAGCCCCCGAAAAGCAATCAAAAGAGGAAGAGATCGAAAAACTGATAGCTGCTTTGTCGGAAGCTCAGAACCAAAAATCAAGGATAGCTGCAGCAAAGGCACTCTGCGAGATTGGCAGCATCGCGATTACTCGCCTAATCTCAATGCTTAGTCAAGCAGGATGGGAAGTTCGTAGCAGCGCTTTTTTAGCACTTGCAGAGGTGGGAAAACCCGCAACACACGCGTTCCAAGCTGCTTTACACGATGATGATTGGTTCGTACGAGCGACAGCAGCAAAATCGCTAGGTAAAGTCAAAGATCCTCGGTTTGTAAAAAATCTTATTAATGTTTTAGGTGACAGGGATTGGTTTGTTCGTGAGCGCGCTGCGGAAGCGTTGAGCAAAATTGGAGAGCCTGCGATTGAGCCGCTGATCAATGCGCTGCAGGATCAAAATGGACTTGTTCGTGAGCGCGCTGCATGGGTCTTAGGAGAGATAGGTAACGAAAAAAGCGAAAGGCCCTTGCTCGAGACTTTTCACGATAAAGAGCTGTACGTGAGGGCAAGGGCAGTGTTAGCGTTTGAAAAAGTGAAAAACAGCTAAAAAAGGTTTGCCTTCAGGCAACAGAAGGGTGGTATTTTCTCCTACATGAGACATCTTAAAAAGCAACTTTGACACCGTGTCGGCCCTTAACTAAAAAAACTTCCGAATCATAAAAGATATGTATTTAGCTCAACTCCCAAGATCAAGAAGCTGTAAAAAATACTTGTGAAATCTCAAGTCAGCACCCAGTTCCGGATGGAAAGATAGGGCTATTTTATTTTCTTTTTGCGCCGCAACAATATACCCGTTAAAGCGAGCTAAAACATTTGTTCCACTTCCGACTTGCTTAATTGCAGGAGCTCGAATAAATATCGCATTAAACAGAGAGTCAAACACATTTACTTCTAAAGAATGCTCAAAAGACTCAGCTTGCCTTCCAAATGCATTTCTTTCTACTTTTATATCCATTAGCCCCAGGCCCTCTACATCCTCATCTCGGTAGTCAGATAAGATGATTAATCCAGCGCACGTCCCCATCATTGGAATGTTGTGATACTTAAGGATCTCTTTATCAAGTCCTTCAAAACGCAAAAGCTTAGAAATTGTTGTACTTTCGCCACCTGGAATTACTAAACCATCACAATTCTGAATGGTTCCTTTCTTTTTTATCCGGACTATTTTGCAGTTCAACCCGCGCGAGACTTTTTCTAAAGCCGTTATGTGTTCAGAAACTGCTCCTTGAATCGCGATTATTCCTATTGTTAGCATTGAGTGGTTCCTTCTTGATGTCTCAAATGGTAACAGACTGTCTGCTCAGCCATTTGTTTCGAAATAAAAAATAGTCCATGGCCCAACCATATAACAGCTAGCTCATTTTTGCACTGATAATCTGCAATGATAAGAAAACGCAGGTACCATATAAAAATAGTATGCAACGCCGCAGTTTAGACCCAATGAGAGGTACTACAAACAACGCTCGCGCCCACTAAATATTACTGAGGAAGCGATAATTATATAATTCAAAAATGTTTTACGTTTTACGTAATAGATGACCAAAGATAAAATTTTCAACATTAGAGTCTCAGAAGAAGATTACGCCAAACTAAAAAACCTCGGCAGCATAAGAGCCCGCGAAATTTTGCTTGAAGCAGTCAACTATGAACTCTTTGACCAGATTCCAACAAGTGAGATGGAAAGACTCGTCTACAAATATGACGAGTTAGATGCCTCTTTAACTAATCTAGAGCAAAAACTAAGCGTCATCGAACAAAAGGCTCTTTCGAAATTGATTGATGACAAATATGCTCAAACCGCACTCAGCGATTTTGAAGATCTTTTTCAACGAGTTGATCGCTCTGTAAAGAAACTAAATAAAGAGAGATTCGAGCTTCTAAAAATGAGAAGGGACGGGACACGGTACCTTTATTTCGGTGTCAGAGAGCTTGCGGCAAAACACCGACTGAGCGCACCGCGCGATCGCACAGACGCTGAACTTTATAACGAGTTAGCTTCAAAGCAGTTGATTGATAACAAAGAAAAATACAAAAAAAGCATAAGTGAATTAGTCAAAAGCATTCAGGAAAATATCAAAGAAGAGGAGCTACTCTTAGATTCCCTAAGAGCTATGAGCCCTTATATTATAATGCGAGAGAATGTTCAAGGTCAAACTGAAAGTTTGAAAGAAGAAATGAAAGATGTCATTTTTGTAATTGAACACATTAAAGCTCTCGAAAAAAAATATGTTAGCAACTTCTTAGAGAGTTTAAGGTTTAGTGGGGGGGATGAAGATCCTTTGACCTCTAAGCTCTTGGATAACGAAGAGTATTGGGCGCGTTTCCATAACTCAGACCTTTCGCTTTATGACAAGTTCGAGAAGTACCTTATCTGTTGCGGAGTTAATCAGACTAGAGCTAAGGCAATAGTCAAAAAACACATGACGTAATCCTGCGTCATGCGCGTAAATAAATCGCAAGTAGGAAAACAAAAACTAATGGACTCGACGGGAATCGAACCCGTGGCATCCACGTGTTTCTCCTGAGATGCGAACGTGGCACTCTACCCCTGAGTTACGAGCCCTCAGTCTGCAACTGATGTGGGACTTTATATAATTTAGGACTTCCATTTAGACGAGAGAACCGTCAATCTTCTATTCCAGCAACCCAGCAAAAAAGATTGGATTAGAATAGAATTTCAATATCCAGTTCTTCTGCTAGTTCCTTATAACGGTTCCTTATAGTCACTTCAGTTACGCCAGCAACGTCAGCAACCTCTCTTTGCGTTCTACGGTCACCACAAATAACCGAAGCTATATAGATAGCCGCTGCAGCGACTCCCGTCGGACCTCTTCCGCTAGTTAGCTCCTTTTCCGTAGCTTGCCTCAATATTTCAACAGCTTTGGACTGAACCTCACCCTTAAGTTTTAGACCTGAACAGAACCTCGGTACATAGTCTATGGGTGACGTTGGGGTCAATTTTAGATCCAGTTCACGTGAAATAAACCTATAAGTTCTGCCTATCTCTTTTCGACTTACTCTCGAAACCTCAGCAATTTCATCGAGAGTTCTTGGAACTGAACATTGACGACAGGCAGCATATAACGCGGCTGCTGCTACACCTTCAATACTCCGTCCTCTAATTAGATTTTTATCGACCGCTTTGCGATAAACAACAGCAGCAGTCTCTCGTACGTTTCTTGATAATCCAAGCGCTGATGCCATTCGGTCGAGTTCAGATAACGCAAACGCAAGATTTCGTTCCGTAGCGTTTGAAACACGTATCCGCCTTTGCCATTTGCGCAATCTGTATAGTTGTGCTCTGTTCTTAGACGAAATAGACCGCCCATATGAATCCCTATTTCGCCAATCTATCATTGTTGATAATCCCTTGTCGTGAATAGTGTAAGTCATAGGAGCACCAACTCGGCTCCTTTTCATTCGTTGATCGTGATCAAATGCTCTCCATTCTGGACCCATGTCCATAAAGTCTTCATCAATAACAAGGCCACATTTGTCACAGACAAGTTCCGCCCTTTCGTAGTCTTGTACTAGCTGTCTTGAACCGCACTCAGGACAAACAGCTTTCGATTCCTCATATTCTCCAAGCTCTTTTTGGCGTTCTTTTGCTACTTCTCGCGCTTTTGTGCGCTCAATAATTCTTTCTCTTTCTACTTCAACCATATTTTCACCGTGAGCTTAGATGTAGACCTTTTCACCTACCAGTTTTTTCAGGTCAGCAGGGGCAATTTTTTTAGAGGGCTTTACTGATACATACGGAGATAACACTGGGCCAAATACATCATGCACCTTGCCAATTTTTTTCATTCGCTTCGTTAATACCGAAGAATTAATCTTTGGAAACAAAGCCGCTCTAAGAATAATGTAGCCGTGACTTGAAATATGAAGTATAACCCCTAGATTTCTCAACCCTAACCTCGAACGTTATGTATATATATAGTTTTTGAAGTTATTTAAATATTTGGGGAAAAACTTATAAAATTTCATTAAGAAGCAATTTAGCATTTTGATTGATTACTCTCTCCGCTTCTTCCTCTTTTAGACCAGCTCCTTGTGCAATTCTCATAGCTTCAGCAGCTCCAATGAGCTCAGTCCCGTGACAATCGGTGTTTACTACAATTTTCGTGGCAATTCTAGCGACGTGCCCATTAGTAATGTTATGACCACATCGTGCTGTAAGCTCAAGATAAATGCCGTTTTGACGCGCAAGTTCAGCATCTTCCAGACTTATAAAACCTGGATGTGCAATAATATTAACATCAGCAAGAGCGGCAGCTGCTTTGTTTGTTCCGGGTGCTACCGGCTCCACGAATGTCTCACCATGTACGATGATGAGTTGCGCACCTAACGCCTTAGCCTTCTGAACAAGCTTTGGAATTTTTTCAGGGACGACATGAGTAATTTCCGCCCCAACAATCACTTCAATACCGCTAGAACCCTCAGCAGCACGTTTTGTCGAGCGTATTACTGAATCTATGTTAGAAAAGTCAACGTGATCTGTA
>DASVJT010000208.1:0-6418 GCA_036385775.1 archaeon | reverse complement strand
GGGGGCTGAGAAGCGCATCTACGAAATGGGGAGGCGTCTTGCTGCTCACGATGAGGTCCACGTTTTTGGCATAAAGTGGTGGGAGGGTGACAAAGACATCGATTTGGATGGATTACACTTGCACGGCATCTGCAAGCCGCTTAGCCTTTATGCTGGGAAGAGAAGGTCATTTCGAGAGGCAATACGCTTTGCAAGTAGTTTAGGCCCCTTATATTCTTATGACCTTGACGTTATTGACTGTAATCAATTTCCATATTTACACTGCTTTCCGTCGAAGCTAATCTCGCGATTGAAGGGTATTCCGTTAGCCATAACGTGGCATGAGTTCTGGGACGACTATTGGAACGAATACTTGGGCAAAATAGGGGGAATTGGTAAGCTTACGGAGAGGGCAGCGTTACGAGTTGCTGACAAAGTCATAGCCGTTTCTGAAGCTACCAAAGAACAGCTAGTTCACCTCAAGAAAGATATTGAACTCGTGCCAAACGGCATAGATATCGCCTTTATAGACTCTGTCGCACCTGCTAAGATTTCAGTTGATACGCTTTTTGTCGGCAGGCTTATTCGTGAAAAAAACGTCGATCTTCTTATACGTGCTCTCCCATCCGATGCTACATTATGTATCATCGGCGACGGTCCCGAGAAAGAAAACCTCGTATCGCTCGCAAAAGAAGTCAACGCGACAGTGCGGTTCGTCCGCACACTGTCCTACGCAGACCTTATTAGCGTAATGAAGGCAGCGAGTTCACTAGTTCTTCCTTCCACTCGAGAGGGTTTTGGCATCGTTGCCCTTGAAGCGCTCGCCTGCGGCACACCAGTCATTACTACTAATGTGGAGATGAATGCAGCAAAAGCACTCATTAGCCACGAAGAGAATGGTTTTTTAGTAACTCCAACCGTGGATGCAATCGGAAAGGCGCTTTCTGCAATTAACAAACAGCAAATGCAACGTGCCGCAAAGGCGAGTGCGGCGCCGTTTGACTGGAACTTATTAAGCGAAAAGCTTCGAAACATATACAGAGCGCTTACGTGAGTTTCGTAAAAAGATAAGAGAATGCTAAGAATGGCATAATTACTAGTTCAAACGAGCCTATGAGGCTGCCCTACATCCCCACCGAGCTATGCAGAACTCAACAAATACGTTAGAAATGAGGTCGGCGTGCGCATATTACTAGTAAGCGAGCTTTTTCCTTTCTGCAATGCTGCAGGCGAGCTGCAAATCCCAGGCGGTGGTGAGAATCATATGTATGCAGTGGGACGCGAGCTTGCCAGCCGAAATCAAGTTACCGTGCTAACGTCGCGTGTGCCCGCAGCCTCTTACCCTAACGATCAATTTCCTTTCAAAGTGCGAACTATAGATAACAGGAAGACATCAGCGCACCGTTCTGAAGACTTGCGATATGCAATTCGCCTTGCAAAAGAGCTCAGGCGCATCAGCCCACAGTTTGACGTTATTGTGCCTCAAACATTCATTCCTATCTTCTCGTCACTCCTGAGTCGTACAAAGGTAGCGGTCGTGCCGATCGTACACGACGTATATCAACCCCTTCCGTTAGCAAATGGAATTGCCACGTGGCGAGATCTCCAAGGAGGCAATACGCTGAGAGGGTTCGAAGGCTGTCTGTTGGAGAGACTCTGCCTTCACTACTCATCGACTTGTCCTGCAGTAATTACTGTTTCGAATTCAAGCTTTGATTTGCTAAAGCATTGGATTCCGCAAGGCAAGATTCGGATTACTGGAAACGGTGTTTATTTAAATGAATTTAAAGAAGACGTTAAAGACATTGACGTGATCTGCATTGGCCGCTTTGATGCACCCTACAAGAACATAGACACGGTATGCGATGGGCTTTTTGGCACGGATATTCAAACGCTCATTGTCGGCGACGGAAAGCTTCGACCCTTTCTTGAGCGTCGTTACGCGGGTGAGAATATTCAATTCACAGGCTACGTCAGTGAGGCAAAAAAAATAGAGCTACTTTCTAGATCTAAGATACTTATCTCGGCTTCATCAAAGGAAGGATTTGGAATAACGCTGCTCGAAGGTCTTGCATCTGGCTGCCTTGTTGCAGCGAGTGACATACCAGCGCATCGATTTGTTGATCAGGATGCAAATGTCATCAAATTTTTTACTGTTGGAGACAGCAAAGCTATTAGATCCTCCGTTATTGAACTCTTGCGTCTTAAGATTACTGAACGCGAAAAAATCCGACAACGAGCGCGAGCACTGATCACTCAGCATTGGCAATGGCGTGAGATTGCCCGCAAAACAGAACTTATTCTCGAATCAGTCGTTTAAATTCGAAGTGTTTGTCTGTCGCTGTCCATTTTGGCGCCTAATTTGCATCCGCGCCGCTGTCGTACTCTATCGAACTTGTGATCGTAGCTGATATTGAGTCTACTCCGTCGAGCCACTCAGCAACGAAACTGTCTTCCAACTCCTCAACGGTTTCTTGTTGAAGCGCCTCACCTGCGATTACTCGCGCACCTATTTTCCCGACTATCGCAAGTGCTATATCAAAATGCCCTTTTTTTTCTTGGTCTAGCGCTTCTCGTATCAACTCATCAATTGGCGGTTTGTCAGTAAAAGACTCCTTTACATAGCTTTCAAATGATACAAAAGCGCCAACCAGAGAAGCTTGGATAAGTCCGATTAGCTCGTCTAGCGCCCCGTCACCTGTGTTAGTTTCTTTTTCGGTTATCGTCTCGATAGTATGTAAACCATCTAAAGATTCTTCCTGCGTGAGTTTACCTATCTCAAAGCCTTTAACGAGCTTGCAGCAAGCGATTACAACGTCTTCTTCCATCTCTACGAAGACTTTAGTTGCTGTCTCGTCCATATTTTTGTAGTCGCTTTGCTTTGCGCACTCTAACCAATTACTCCAACGTTCCTCGTTGAACGGTACAAAAATGTTCTTAGTGGTTTTCATCACGTAGCCTTGATTAGTTTCTGCGGAGACTTACTTCGGGGTAGAATTCGATAATATTTATAGGTTACAGACGTTTGCCGGTAGCTCTAAATAAAGCATTTAATCAATTACTTATCGATCAAGTATTCAAAAGCGCTATAGATGCCTTCAGCGCAAAAGTTGCAGCTTATAATAAGGTTATAAATTACGCTCAAAACCAGCGGACAAAAAACGGAGTACACCATGCTAATGGCAGAAGCCCAAGCCGTGCATAAGATATACGAATTGAACGGGATAAAAGTCCACGCGCTCAGAGATATCAACCTTGTAATTGAAAAGGGCGATATGGTAGCGATTATGGGCCCCAGTGGTTGCGGAAAGACCACCCTACTAAACTGTTTGTCAGGACTCGACGATCCAACCTCGGGCATCGTGAAAATTGAAGGGATCCCCCTCGCCCAGATGAATGATAATGAGCTATCAGAATATCGTGCAACGAGGATGGGATTTGTATTCCAAGCGTTTAACCTACTCCCAGTGCTGACGGCAGTCGAGAACGTTGAGCTGCCGCTCCTAATCGCCGGCACTGGCGAAAAGGAGGCACACGTCCAAGCATTGGACATGCTTGCAACCGTCGAACTCCTCGAGTGGGCAAACCATAAACCATCTGAACTGAGTGGCGGTCAACAACAGCAAGTAGCGATCGCACGCGCCCTCATCAATCGGCCTGCAATCATTTGGGCTGATGAACCAACGGGCAACTTAGATTCAAAGGGCGCCGATCAGATCAATACGCTCCTTAAACGACTCAACAATACTAATCGACAGACATTTGTCATTGTGACTCATGATCCGTCCGTCGCAAAGACTGCCAACCGCTTAATCACCATGAAAGATGGAGCCATCCTCTCCGAATCCGCTGCGACGTCGATTTAGCCGCCCGAGCGGCAGATTTAGGAATGCAGATGTACTCAGAACTTGCCTTCGTTATGGTCGTAGCACTTCTATTACTTTTGACGCTACTAGCACTTAAAAACAAGACAATGTTCAAAGTCGGCGTGAGAAACCTCACGCGACGTCCGAAAAGCGCAACAATAGTTATCGCCGCGCTACTCATAAGCACTGCAATCATCTCCGGCTCGTTGGTCGCAAGCAATAGCCTCAATTATGCAGTTGTAAGGGCAACGTACGATGCTCTCGGCAACGTTGACGAAATTGTCACAATGAACGGTCAACCCTTTAACGTTTCCGTTTACGAAAAGCTTGCTGCGGACCCCAATGTTGCTAATAACACAAAGGGCCTGTCTGCAAGCCTGTACGGGCAGGTGCCGTCAGTAGATGATGTGACAAGTGGGATCACTTCGACACAAGTAACGCTGGTCGGTTTGAACTTCAGCTCAGATGCCCAATTTGGAGAGTTCTCGCTGCTTAACAACACACAAACTAATGCTAGCGACTTGCGAGGAGGAGAGGCTCTGATCAACAACAAACTCGCTCAGGACCTAAATGCGCACGAAGGCGACAAACTGACAATCTATTACGGTGGAAATGAGTCCTCCTATAAGGCTTATACATTCGTTGTGAAGCACATTGCGAAAGATGAAGGAAAGGCTCTCTATGGATTAAACAAAAATATCTTTGTGACGCTCGACGCTGCCCAGGTCGTCTTTCAAAACGAAAGCCAAATCAACGAAATTAGAATTTCAAATCTGGGCACTGCCGAATCAAGCGTAACAAAATCGAACGATGTGTCAGAGCTCGTAGCCAAAGCTTTGTCAGATTCGCCGGAGCGATTTGACGTTAAGGCCGTTAAGCAGGATATATTAGCCGCTTCTCAACAAGAAGGGGCCCTCTTCTCAAACTTGTTGCTGGTGCTGGCTGTTCTCTCGGTAGCAGCAAGCAGCACCCTCATCGTCAACGTCTTTGTCACCCTTGGCGAAGAACGTAAAAGCGAGCTGGGGCTGGCTCGCGCAATAGGCATGAAGCGAAGGCATCTTGTGCTGCTGTTTTTCTTTGAGGGGACAATTGCCGCGTTGTTAGGCGCGGCAATGGGCTCTGTCCTAGGCGTGGGCATCGGAGCTTGCATACTCAGTGTGCTCAACGTGGCATTTAATGGAGAGAATCTAGTGGG
Source organism: archaeon (assembly GCA_036385775.1). Classification (GTDB taxonomy): domain Archaea; phylum Halobacteriota; class Bog-38; order Methanoflorentales; family Methanoflorentaceae; genus Methanoflorens. The sequence continues at coordinate 1,378 of DASVJT010000208.1, read as the reverse complement.
AACGTCCCTCGTGCTGCGATACGATCTCTTAGATCTGGTTGCTGCCTTTCTTGTGAGTGCACTCATAGCTATATTAACCATAACGCTGTCTGCTTCAAAAATCAGCCGGCTGAACATCGCAGGAGCGATTCACAATACCGAGCAATCCCTGAACAAGTCGCAGAGGCCGATCGGCACTGTTCTAATCGGGATTGTACTGGTGGCGTGTGGCCTAGCAGCGTATGCGACGTCGAAGAATATTTTTGTTGTCCACATTGTAGCCCCGATTTTGGCGATAGCTGGCCTCGCTTTTATCGTTCAGCAAGCAGGCACTCGTCGGTTGGCACTGACGATATCGGGAGTAATTCTCATAACCTATACAGCCTATAATGCCGTAGCTAACCCTGCTAATTTTGGCGATCTTACGTCGACGCTTGTTTTTGCTGCCCTAGGGGGCCTTTTGTTGATTGGGACCCTTCTAGTGGTGCTGGCAAACGCTAGCGTCTGGCTGCACGGAGTCGCAAAGGTGTTTGGAAGATTTACAGGCATTCAATCTTCGCTGAAGCTAGTCGTCACTTACAGTCTGCAAAAACGATCCCAGTTCAGAATGACGGTCGTAATAGTCTCCGTTGTCATCTTCCTAGTTGTGATCACTTCGGTAACGGCAGCTGTGTATAATCCCGATATCGAAAAGCAGACAGGCGGATATGACATTCGAGTGACGACGACAACACCGTTGGCAAACTTGACGATGTTGCAAGTGCAGTCACTCACGCCAGACCAGTCAGGCACAGCAGTGGTTGCATTATTGAACGAGTCAGAAATCAGCTACTATGACGGACTTTTCACGACGAACGTGACCGGGATGACGATCAATGATCAGCAACTGAACTACCAAGGATCTGGGGAGGGCGCGATCTACGGAGTTGATGCGAATTTCTCCAAGCACTCGCAGTATAGCTTCCAAGACACTTTGACGGGCTTCAATTCGTCTCAGGACGTTTGGAACGCTCTGGACAATCAACGTTATGTCGTTGTCGATTCGAATTACTTCTACGGCGCAAATGGTACTCAAGTGAAGGCGGGCGACGTCGTTTCAGTAGCGACAGAAAACGGAACAGCGCGAAAGATCGTCGCGGGCGTTTTGGATGAAGTCTACCTCCACGGGATATTCATGAGTAAGCAACAAATGAAGCAGTATTATCCCACCATTACGGGCGACACTTTGTTCCTCATCAAGTCGGAGAGCGGCATGAAGCCTATTGACCTGAGCTATGACCTCAAAAAGGGCTACAAAATAGCGGGCGTTAACGCATTTCTGATACGTGATGAGCTTCTGCAGACGATGAGACAGACCCAGTTTCTGTTTCAGCTCACAGCGGCCGGTCTCGGCCTCGGA
>DASVJT010000207.1:0-7797 GCA_036385775.1 archaeon | reverse complement strand
TAGAGCTTGGGAAGGCGACATTTTTATTACAAATACACAAATGAGACCGTGAGATGAGAACAGTATTTACTTATAACGGCTATTTTGTTGTATATGGGTCTTCTTTCAGATCTTCTAGTAGTTGCATTAATTCTCGTAATCGTGCTCTTGGCTCTCACAATCTTTGTTAAATTGCTGCCATTTTTAATCTTTGTTGCTCTTGTGCTTTTCGTAATATGGTTTTTGTTTTATCGACAAGGTTCAAGACGATAAGTCGCTTATTAGTCGTCGGAATTCTTATTTCAGCAGCAAGTCCAAGCCTTAAAGCTCTATTTCTCGGCTTAAAAAGCACTCAAATCTATTTTCCTGCGAGTTATTGAGATTTAAAGTTTTTTTGGTGCGTATTTAAGTACTGTCTCTAAAACTGTGTGTTTCGTAATGAAGTTTAACGCCCCCAGAGCAAGTTTTTACTTTTGAGCAAATACGTTGATATGCGACTTAACCGGCTTTTTTAAAGATATGGCTTTGAAGCCCACGTTTAAGGTTTTTTTAGCAAAGAGAAGAAACACTTAAAACTTGCTCTTTCGTTGTAACGTACTGAGCATGAGCTTACTCAACTCAATAATCCTAGTCATAGCTTTCCTCTTCCTGGTATTCACATTCTGGCCGGGAGCACTTTTAGTACTTATCGTGTGGCTTTGTTTACTGTTCATAAAAAAGCGCCGACGTTTAAACGAAATGCAAAGGGACAACAAACGCAACTAAAAAACCCAACAAGATGGGAATAATACTCTTTTAGACGTTAAGTTGCCTAGATTACTAAACATGCGACTTGCTTTTTGCAGACTTTTTGTTATTCCCCGATATTCGCAAAATGTATTTCGGGCCTCATTTAATAGCAAGATAAAAATTATATATAATTGAATCAATAAAAAATACTGTATAATTAGGTGCCTTAGCATCTTACTTACTAATAACCATAAACAAGCGCGGATGTTCAGCTCTAGCAACTTGCATAAATAGCAAAAAAAGAAATTTATAACGGAAGCCTTAAATCTAGTATATTTCATGTGAACTGAGATGAGAGATAAAATGATCGAGCTGAATACGGTGCCAGCGAAGATAGCGTACTGCGAGCGATGCGGCAGTCCAATAATTGTTAAGACGTGGTTCGCCAATTTATGCCATGAGTGCTCACGTGCTGAGTTTATTGAGCACTTTAATTCGCTCGCATCATAAGCAGTGTAACTACTTCTCTTGTTTAATTTTTCTTGAAACAAGTCTAGCTGTAGTTATCCATTGAATAATTTTTTTTCACACGGTGAACGATGACGAAAGAGGTTACTGTCGCTTTCCTCTGCCAGTTTGTAGCTTTTCTCTCTCCAGAAACCTTATTAATTTTGTAGAATTTATAGGGCCTAAAAAGGTCAATAAAAAGTTTAGCTTTTGTTAAAGATAAATTTTCATAAGGTCGTGTGCGACGTCAACCCTTCCGAGGAACTTCTCCTTGACTACGTCAACCATAACGTCCTCTTGTCCGCTCGCATGCGGGTACAAGTGAGTAAGTACGATTCGATCAATCTGCTGGTCAAATATGAGGTCGCGCAACTTCGATGGCGTCGTATGATTCGAGACCGAAGCGTACGAATCCGGGAACGAACATTCGTGAATTAGTACGTCAACTTCACCGTGGCAAAGCTCACGTACGCCCTCACAGGGTTCGGTGTCCCCTGAATACACGAGAGTTGACGTCGGCGTTTGCATCCTATATGCTATTGAAGGAACACCGTGTTTAGTCGTATGAACCGAAACGACGCTATTTCCAACGCGAATGCTTTCTCCATCTTCAAGTTCTGTAATAGCGACTTTCACTGTGATATAATCATAAAGGTCAAGTAACTGCTCGACGTGGTGTTTCGTTCCAGCAGGGCCAAACACGTTCATCGTCTGCGCGGGGATATTTGTATCTATAGTTGCGAGTTGCTGAGCCTTAAGAAGCGCCAGAAAGTCCGAGTTATGATCTAGATGGTTATGGGTAAAGAACACCTTATGTATCTTTAGGTAGTCATAGCCACTCTGCACTATGCGGCTCAAGATGCCCGCCCCACAGTCAAAGAGCACCAGTTCTTCTGGAGTTTTTACGAGTATGCCTGATTGAGCCTTTTCGAGCTGTGGAATCGCTACACCCGTCCCAAGGAGAATAATGTTCATGGAAATCTGATATCCTATAGAAGTTTCACCTACATAGCGTTTGCTTAGCCTTCACCGCAAAAGAACAACGCCTTCGCTACTGCGATTTCGGGTGAGTGCGCTAAAACCGTCCCCTCAATTTTCCACTTTGAGGCAATATTACTACCGGCTTTTCCATCTGGAGTGCAAGGGCAATTTCAGAAAGCGTGCCGTATCCGCCAGCAATTGCGATGAGACAATCGGCTGCTCGTACAATGATTGCGTTTCGAGCGTGGCCCATATCTGTGGGTATTTTTATATCAATATAGAGATTAGCTTCTTCTTTTGAAGAGCCTGGAAGGATTCCTACAGTGAGCCCCCCTTCAGCCTTTGCACTACGCGCTGCGGCCTCCATGACCCCCTCCTTTCCTCCACAAATGTGGACTGCCTTATGCGACGCTATCAGACGACCCGTTTGTTCGGCAATGTTTATAATCTCACTCGAGCAGTTCCTGCTTCCAATTATAGCAATTTGCGGCCAGCTTTTCATTCTCGCCACCTCCTTCATTGAGCTAGCTTCCCGTTGAAATATGATGAATCTTTCCACCACCCCCCTCAGGCATTACAAACTTTATTTTGCCTCTCAAATCCTTTTTTATTGGGGAATATTACCCCAAAATCGAAAAAATACCGAAAAAGTATTTATATATTGAAAATCTCAGTATAGCTCGAGGTAATTCAAATGGCAGAATTACAAGCAGCAGGAGTAAGTAGAATCATCCGAAAGGCTGGAGCAGAGCGTGTGAGCGCTGAAGCTACAGAACAGTTTAGAGAATACCTAGAGATGTATGGTAAGGAACTCGCCGAAGAAGCAATCGAGATGGCAAAGCACGCAGGCCGAAAGACTGTCAAATCGGAAGACATAAAACTCGCCTATACAAGGCTCAACCGATAATCCCGCGATTTTATCTTTAATAGCATCTCGTTTGAGAAGAGGTGCTATTGCTTATTTTTTTTAAATTCTTTTATCTGTTCTTCACGTCCATAACAAGCCATTTTCCGGTAGTATGGCACTTTTCGCAGGTTAATTTATCTAGCTCGATAAAATCAGTCCAGATTTCTGTGCTGCAAATGCGACACCGATAAAGATAGGTTCTCATGTCACTTCCTCACTTGGGGCCAACCTTTTTTACACAAAAGTATTAACTCTTCTTATTCTTTAAAAAAACGTTTGTTTAAAGTTCGTGCTATTGCTCCGTTTTATGCTCATTCTAAGCTCGCTTATTCAGTCCAACGCCATAAATCTAGCTTGTGGCGCCTTGATGTGAGCCAAACGCAGTGGCTCCGGTAATCTATGGTTTATTACGCATCGTTGGACGACTTGTAATGCGTTTTTCAGAGAAACGAGGTGACCTGGACTTATAAAAATAGGTTTGGTTCCAATCGTCGTTTTTAAGACAAAACCTAGCTGTCGGCTCTTAAACTTCAAAGGAACGCAGCGAAAAGCTTCATCGGGTTCGACATATTCCCCGCAGAGCGTTGTTTTGGATACGCCAATTGTTGATGTATTGAGAACGACGCCGAGATGTGACGCAAATCCCGCAAAGCGTGGATGGTTAATGCCGCATCCATGTACGATTAAAACATCAGGTTTCGAGCACAGCTTCTTTAGAGCGGCTATTGCAGCTTACCCTTCACGAAAGAAAAAGAAGTCCAGCGATATAGGGCGTGGTTATTTTTGCGCTCGCAGTTGATACCTCAACAACATTCATTAATGCGTCGACTTCAATAGCAGACGAAAAAACAACCTCATTCGAACAAGATTGGGCAACGGCCCAGATCAACGCATAATTTACAGGAGGGCCATCCAAGACTACCCGGGTAGCGACAGCTGTTTGAATCCTAAGCAAATCTTGTAACGTAGTCAGGTCTTGTGCAACCATCACCGACGAGTCAGCTCAAATTTAGTGCAAGTTATGCAAATAACCCACAATAAGTTTATTCTGACGGTAATCTTTACGAAGAGTCCTGTTTAGCCAGAATAACATTAGATTTATAAAACACCAGTATCGCGTTTGGACGTTGGGAAGTCAGTTTTGCTGTACCCCCGTTTGACAACATGCGTTGAAAAGAGTTCTTTGTATTTTCTTGCTACCTCCTTCCATGTGATTGAGCGTCCGTACATATACGTTCTAATCTCCATCTCTCTCCTCAGATGATCGTTACGCATCAACATAGTAATTGCTTCCGCTATCTCGCCTGAAGAGCCTGATTCGAGAATCACGCCACGTTCGTCCGCCAACGCATCTAATGCATGGAGGTAAGGTGTTGCTATAATGGCTTTTCCACAACCGACCGCTTGAGAGAGAACGCCGCTTACGATTTGATCCCTAGATAGGTAGGGCATCACACAGATATCCGTCGCAAGAAAGTGTAAAATCAAGTTCCGATTGGTGAGGTATTTATCGACAAATTTTACGTTTTGCTCCAAATCCAGATTGGCAATGAGCTCCTTTAAACGTGCGCGATAGCTTTCTCCTTCGTTTTTCACCACATTCGGGTGAGTCTCTCCAACGATTAAATAGAGGACGTTTATTGCAGGATTGTCAGCAATCACCTTTGGCAGTGCTTCAAGGACGAACTCGATTCCCTTTGCGGGGTGAAGCAACCCAAATGATCCTAAAACAAACCTGCGAGAAAAACCGAGCTTCTTCTTCGGCCGCTCCGAACTGATGAATGGAACATCTGGAACACCGTGAGGGATGACCCTTACTTTTTCGGGCCTTAGGTCATACGCTTTATTTAAGATGTCGACACCAACATGTCCGGGCACAACGACTTCTGCCGACAGACGATAAATCTCGCGCATCACCGCTTTAGCCTCTTCCGGCGGCTTAGGCATAACCGTGTGTAGTGTAGTTACGATCGGTTTTTCGAGGACGTCCATAAAATCAAGGATGTATCGGCCCCATGAGCCACCGTACAGTCCATATTCGTGTTGAATATTTACCACATCAGTTCGTGATGCGTTTATCTTATGTGCTGCCTCGACAAAGCTGATTTGATCGGTGTCTTTAATGATGTAAGCAACCCTCGATTTCGGATAAATGAGTGGACTCAGACATCCATAAGCACTAGAGTCCTTATTTCCATCGATTGCGCAAACATTTGCCTTGATTTCCGGGTTCTCGTTGATGAGATTAAAAAGCAGATCTTGCGTAAAAGTAGCTATGCCACATTCTCGAGGTGGAAACGTACTAACGAACGTAAGGCCCAGCCTGTTGCGCAGCATCACGCAGTATATTGGAATCCGACTCACTTAAACCTATTGAACTGCGCTCGTGAATTGACCAGCGGATAACAAACGAGTCATTTAAATGATTTTAAATGCCGATTAAACACTAGACAATTTTAGGCTTGTTCAGTTAACTTCTTCTTAGTTCTAATAAGTTCTAAACCTCAAAGCTATTCATAAACAGTTTTATTGCGATGCAACACGCAGACTTGTCATTTAGAAAACAATAAATTCACTAGAGATTTTGGAGCAACTTTATGTGGGCAGAACGCACTTCACATATTTCTTTGTCAGGCATTAGAGAAATGTTTGCATTAACCACGCAAAACGCAATAAATCTAGGTCTCGGACAGCCAGATTTTGACACCCCCGTCCACATTAAAGAAGCAGCAAAAGAAGCGCTTGACGCGGGCTTTACTGGATACACCCCAAACAAAGGTTATCCTGAACTAATCGACGCTATCGCACATTATTATGAACAGTATGGAATTTTTGCTAAACAAGAACAGATTATATGTACGTCAGGTGGTAGCGAAGCCCTGCATCTCGCGTTTGAAGCTTTAGTCAATTCAGGCGATGAAGTAATAATCCCTGATCCTGGATTTGTTGCGTATTCGCCGCTCACGCGCTTTGCGGGAGGCATCCCAGTCAGTGCACGGATCAAGGCTGATGATGGGTTCAGAATGCAATCGAGCACAGTTGCAGAGTGTATCACGGATAAAACGAAAGTGCTCGTCATAAACTCACCTGCTAACCCCACTGGTGCGGTACAGCGATACGACGAGCTCAGGGGATTTGTTGAACTAGCCAACGACTACGATTTTTACATAATCTCCGATGAAGTATATGACAAGATGACCTATGATAGAGAACACGCAAGTATAGGAAGTATAGACTCTGACCGTGTCATCGTCGTCAATTCATTCTCAAAGACCTATGCGATGACCGGGTGGCGAGTTGGATATGCAATCGCACCTGAAGCGATTGTCGAAGAGATGTTGAAGGTACATCAGTACATTCAAGCATGTGCGCCTTCTATTTCACAAAAAGCAGCTTATGCTGCTTTAAACGGCCCTCAGGAAAGCGTTAGTTCGATGGTTGAAGAATTCAGGAGACGACGCGACTCTGTGATGCAGCACCTTAAAGAACTAGCGGAATGTGTGACTCCCGAGGGGGCTTTTTACGTTTTTCCACGGTTTTTCACGTCTGAAACGAGTCTCGACCTCACGAAGAGGTTAGCAAAAGCAGGTGTAATCGTTGTAGCTGGGTCAGCTTTCGGGCGCTTTGGAGAAGGGCACGTGCGGATCTCATACGCTGCGAGTCAACAGTCCATAGACCGCGCGTTTCAAATCATTAAGGAGCAATTATTTATGTGATCGCTTACGCCTGCTAGCTATAACGCACCTCGCAAATCAAAAACCTTCTTTGATTTGCCCTCTGTTCTTGCTATTGTTTCTCGTTCTACAAGCTCCACCTTTGTTCTAACATTGAGAGTGTCTTATTTAGGGCCTGCCCGCTTTTGCGCAATTAATTCCTTAAACTGCACTGCTTCCAGACTCTGTGGGTCTATCTCTAGCGCACGGTCAAAACAAGTTAGAGCTTCATCATAGCGGTTGAGGCTATAAAGGGCGCTTCCTTTTGAGGTCCACGCAAACTCATCGTTCTCATCGACTTCCAGCACGCGATCGAGGCATACTATCGCCTCTTCAAAATTCCCAAGGCCATCATACGAACTGCCCATGAATGAAAGTGCGTACGTATCATCAGGATTTACGTCGAGCACTTTATCAAAAACAGCTATCGCTTCTTCATATCGTTCGGCACTAAAAAGAATGAAGCCTTTCCTATTGAGCACCCAGAAGTTCTCTGGATCTAGTTCAAACGCTTTATCCAAGCACGCGATGGCCTCGTCGAAGCGGTTAAGGCTGTCGAGCGCCAGGCCTTTATTGATCCACGCGAAGATGTAATCTGGGCTAATTTTTAGAGCTTTGTCGAAATTTTCTAGTGCATCATCAAACTTTTGCAGGTTATAATAGACATAGCCCTTATTATTGTGTGAGATAAAATAATCTGGATTGAGGCTTAATGCCTTTTCGAAGCTCTCTAAGGCTTCCGTCCACTTGTATAAGCTCGCAAGGGCGAGTCCACGACCATCCCACGCTGGGGCGCGGGTATCATCAATTGTAAGGCCTTTATCGTAATTGATAACCGCTTCGTCGTAACGTTCCAAATTAGCAAGAGCATTTGCTCGGTAGAACCAAGCGTCCGCATTGTTGGGTTGAATCAAGAGCGCTCTTTCGAACATCCCTTCAGCTTTTTCGTTGTCGTTCATAAGCGCGTAGCACACGCCCATG